>NZ_JBMDKB010000010.1:0-185786 GCF_057809495.1 Allobosea sp. FG18 | reverse complement strand
ATGATCTGCTCTTCCGTGAATCGTGAGGGGCGCATCGTCCGTCTCCTTGATCGACGGACTCTACTCAAATCTGGAGGAAGATCAGGGTCTCAGGTCAGAGGTATTGAGCCCGTTTTCGGGCAGAGCCGAGGCCTGCATAAAAACTGAGGTATTGAGCCTATTTTTCGGCGCGGCCGGTGACCCACAAATTTTGAGGTATTGAGCAGGTTTTTCCGTCTGGGAACGGCGCGCCGTCATCCGTCCAAGTTGGACGCCGCGACCCACGATCTGAATGACGCCGGCCATTTTCCGGCCATATGAAAACGAGGAGGACGGCTCTGCCCGCTCCCCGTTCTGCTCCCGCATTTTCGAAAGGCGGACCGCTGTCTTCCTCCTTTATTGTCAGCGGGGTGAGCTTGTGTGTTCTACACCCGAGATCACAATAGTGGAGTAACTGGAGATCCTCGCCTTGATCCGAGCCGCTTTCCTCATCGGGATTACGTTGGCAAGCTGCCTCCCCGCGCGCGCTAGTACCAACGAATTAGAATCGGCTGTCTTCCGTTCGATCGTCTTCGGCTCGACCCTCTATTCGGTCGAGCAGCGCCGCACTCTGGGCGCCGCATTGACCGCCTACTGGTCTCACTTTCGGGGCCGCATTCCAAGGCTCAGCCCAAGGGAACAAGATTGGGCGAAGGGCGAGTTGGGCGCACCGGACCTCGATCGGGTCAACAAATTCATGGCAACGCGAGAGGGCGGCCTCTACATGGCATATGACCAAGTGGCTCGATGTCATGGCGCCGCGACTTCTGTCGTGGCCGCTATCGGCACGAACAAAACAGATGAAGCATTGGCATGGCTAAGCATGCTGAGGTGTTACCGCTACGCTGGCGACATCCGAGTCTACCTGCACCGGGGCGGGTTGATCGCTCAGCCCCGCGACGACCTGGAATTTAAGATGGAGGCAGCCGGCGTGATCCAGACAGCGCTTATCGGTATGGTAGAGTCAGTACTGTTAAGCGCATCATGACATATTTGCCGACCTTACAGCTTCGGTCGGACCGGATCGCCGAGATCCCCAGCGCCGTTGGGGTTTCGCCGGCCGCGCCAACCATTGATTTCAATCGAAGCAGTGAACCGCAAGCCATTCATCTTCTGTCATGGGGCGGCGCTGCTCGTGAGGGTCGCGAGGCTCGTCCTCGGGCGGATAGTCGAGCACGAGATATTCGACGCCCTGTCGATTTTTGACGCGCTCCAGCGCCGCGATGCGCCGATCCAGTTCACGGCTCATGCGGCAAGCGCCTGCTCGCCAGGACGAACGATGACGCGGACGATATGGAATGCGTCGGGGTCGGATGCCTCAATCGCTGCCAGTCGTTCCGGCCGCTCGGCAGGAGCGCAGTTCAGTACGTGATGCAGAATGCGCCGTTGGTACAGTTTGCCACCCGCCGCACGCTCCAACTTCGCCAATCGCTCGTTCAGCCGCATTTACGCCGCTCCCTGAATTGCTGGCCTATAGCCGGCGGGCCAATTGACCCGGATGATGGGTTCACGCGCTGAGATGCGCCCTTCAGCAAACGCCCGCGCGCACTCGGCTTCATTCTCCTCCACCGTCCCGCAGAGGATCAGGCAGCGCAGAGGGACGCGCGACCGCAGCGCTGCCTCCAGCCGATCGAGTCGGCGGGCGAGAGCGTTGGTCATGTGTCCGCCCTCAAGGCTGCTGTAATCGCGGCCTGCCCGGAACGCCATGCGTCCTCGTTCCATCGGAGCCGAGCGCGAACTGCCGCCATGGCCTCGGGGGATGCCCTGAGCCGGGCGAGGTCGGCGGCCACTACTGCGTCTCGGGCCTCTTTGGCAACATGCTCGACGACCGGCCGGCGCCGTTCCTCAAGCTTGATGATCCGAGCCATTAGGTTGCTCATAGGCCCTCCATGAAGAACGCGCGCACAGCAGCAGGCTCGGGCGGCACGAAGTAGGGGGACGGTTCATTGCCCTCGCCAAGGAGATGAGCGCTCACTTCCGATATGAGCGCGCTCGTCTCCTCGGGATTCGCGGCCGCCCAATCCGCCACCTCCCGGCGCTCTAACTCGTGGTCGAAAGCGGGCCGGCACCGCCCCTCCAATTTGACGATGCGTGCAAGGATGGCGCTGCTCATTGCGACGCCTCGGGTTCGTCGAGGAGATCCAGACATTCCTCATGCGAAAGGCCGCATAACTCGACACGCTCCAGCGGCGCATGCGGGTCGTCGGAATCCGACCACATGATGAAGGTGCTGGCTCGCGCGTCCCGCGCCTGCTCCAATCGATCGATGCGCGCCGATATCTGTCTGGTCATGGCCGGCCGCCCTCCAGAGCCTCAAGGCGCTGATGCAGGTTTGTCACCTCGATCGCCTTGGCATGCGCATCGACCAGCTTGCCCAGCTCGGCCGCTTCCGATGGCGTCAGTTCTCCGCCGGCAACCGCCTCCATGATGGCTTGCGTCGCCTTCGGGAGGTCGCTGACAGTCTCGATCTTCGGAAGGTCGAAAGTCACCGCCCGGTCACGGCGCACAGGGGCGATGCGATCCATGCAAAGGCGCAGCGCCGTGATGTCGCCCGCCATCGCCAGACTGATGGCTTTCTTCGTCAGCTTTTCGGCCTCGCCCTCCAGCAGCTCCTCGATGGCGAGCGTCGTCTTGTGGCGTGTTCCTTTCGCCTTGCCGGCCGGATTGCCGGACTGCCCTGGCTTGAACCGATTTCCCTGCTTTGCGCCTGCATTTTCAGGCTCGCTCATGTCAGCCCCCTAAGCATCACCCACGCGATCAGCGCGAAGCTCGCCAATATGGCGGCGGCCTGTCCCCTTGCGAGCGTCGTCTGGAAGAGGCACCTTGAGATCACGAATCCTTTGAGCGCGGGTCGATGCAAGGCGAGCGTCCCGAGTATCCCGAAACCAAGCGAGCGCGGTGGAAGGCGATAGCGTGCTTCGTCCTTGCGATTTTCAGCCCTTACCTTGCTTCCGCCTTTGGTGATCCAGGCGCTGGCCCATACGCCTTTGCCGTCTTCGCCATCGCAGCGGCCTTTTACGCTCTCACGATCGAGACCGACCGGCTTCATCGGCGCATCGATGCCTTGCGTGACAACGACTGAATGTCGCGCCATCTCCTGTCGCTGATGCTCGGCGTCTGTCTGGCGTTCGGTCCGCAAGTCCTGGTCCTAACGCTGATCTTGCTCGGCGGCGGCTGGCAGATAGTTCGAAGCTCCCCGCGCCCCACCCGATATATTCAGTGGCCCCGTATTTGAGGCGAGGCCGCTGATCTGCCCGACCTCGTCCGAGACGCTTTCGAGGAAGCGCATCACGGCTGGGCTCTTGGTCGCCAGCTTCGTCAGGTTCTGGAGCTGGGTGACATCGCCGCTGGCCAGCATCTCCCCGATCTTCTTCGACAGGGCCTCGTTGATCTTGGCATTGCCTTTGATGAGGGCTTGCCGGGCCGCGACGCCAGCGAGAGCGCCCATTCCCATGCTGGTGAGCGTCCCGTGCTGTGATGCGCCGTAATAGGCGCCGGCCGTGCCCGTCAGTCCAAGCTCCATCATTTGCCGGACGGTCGTGGAATTGCCGAGCGCATTCTGGAGCCGCAGCATCGCGGTCTCGACATTGAGCGCGGCCTGGAGCTGTGTGGCCTGCACCTTGCCCAGCGCAATCTCGACACGCTCCCGCGCGGCCGATGAGCCGAAGATGGCTTTCACGATGTCGCGCCCGTCGCCGGTCTCCCGAATCTTGGCGATGAGGTCCGACCGAAACCCCTCTGCGAAGAGCGCCCGTTCCTCCGGCTTCATCTTCCCCACCGCCTTGCGAGCCTCGTCATTCGCCATTCGGCTGGTGACGAATTTCTGTCCCGCCTCCAGCGCGTCCTCGGCCTGGAACGCTCGGAAGGCGCCGGATCGGGCCTCACGGAACAGAGGAGCTGATGCGTCGAGCTGATCGAGGAGCTGACGGCGCAGGTTAGTGTAATCGCCGGCTAGATCCTTGTTCCCGGCGCGGGCGGCCTCGCCAGCCTTGCCTCGCAGCTCGCGGGAGACGTAATCCCAGAACTGGAGGTTCGGCCTCGCGGTCGATCCGTCAGCCCGGCGCGCCAGCGTGAGGTTGCCGGCGGCGTCGGTCGTGAAGGGATTGCGGATCGGGGGCATGCCGTCCGCGACCGTCTTGTTCGCGCCCGTCTTGATGACGGAGCGGATGGCGTCCTGCACCGCCGGGGCTTGCGCCAGTGCCGCGAGGTTGTCGTCCCAAAGGCCGGCGCCTCCCTGCATGTAGGCACGGGCATACGCTGGGCGATTTGCAGCCCGAGCCGCCGCTTGTAGCTCCTCAAGCGACTTCCCAGCCGAGGAAGGGCCGAAGCTCCGGAGCAGGTCCACGATGCGGTCACCCTGTCCCGCGAAACGATCTGCAGTAGCTTCCGCCAGGGCTGCGCGACCTTCCGGCGATGTATTCGCGGCCGATCGAGCGAGAGCCCGCGTCGTCTCGCCACCCACATCCCCGAGGACGGCAGGGGCGCCCGTGCGCTGCATCGCCGCCAGCGCCGCCGCCGGGTCCGTCACGCCATCGCGCTCCATCGCGGCCATGATGCGGCGCCCGGCTTCCGTGTCGGGGGTTGCGGCTGCCCGGAACGGAGCTGCTACCTTTCCAGCGAGCTTGCCCGCGGCGCTGGCAAAAGCCTCGGCGCCACGAATGAAGGCCGGGGCAACCGCACCGACACCGGCACCGATCGCACCTTGAACGCCGGCCGAGGTCGCCTTGTCCTGCAAGCCCCCATCATTCTCAACTGCGCCGCTGATCGCCCCATAGAGGCCACCCGTTGCTGCCGAATTGACAGCCGCAGCTCCTCGGGCTCCCTCGCGCATTAGAGAGACGCCGGGCATCAGAGCGGCGGTTGCTCCGAACCCGGCAACCTGACCGGAAAGGCGAGAGCCGGGGTTAAGTGCTTCATCCGCCGCATCCATGGCGCGCTCGCGGGCAAGGTTGTCCGAATATCGCTCGCTGAAGGAATCCCCCTTGCCCGAGCCGAGTGCGGCATCACCTGCCGCAGCCAGTTTGTTCATGCCGGGCAGCCATCCCGCTACGCCACGAGCATAAGCATCGAGCCGGCCCATCGGGCTCGTCTGGTCCTGCTGGAGGCGCGTGCGCACGGCATCCGCCAGATACTCGCTGTCCCTAGCGTGGAGATCGTCTCCCTCGCGCTGCGCACGAGTCGCGAACCCTGACGGCGAGGTCGGGGCCTGCTGGCGGTTCGGAGCCACCGTGACGACGAGCGGCCCGCTGCCGGTGTCTTGGGGTAGCTGTGGCCTCGGGCTATCGAACTGGTCGAAGACATTTCCCCAGGCCGGAGGCGGAGCGCGGCCGGCGGCGGGAGCCGGGGCGTCAAACTGATCGAAGACGTTGCCAGCCATGTCTCACTGCCCCAGCACGCTTGCGGCAGCACCACGACCATATTTCGCATCGAACTGGTCGCGGGCGCCGGGATTGGCTTTCAGGAACTCAATCGCGGCCGGCGGCGCCGACGACGGTTGGTCGGGCTGCCTCGGGGAAGCTGCGCCCTGTGAGCGCTTCTCGGGGCTCTTGTAATAATCGCCGCCACGAAGCTCTGCCGCCCGCTGCTCATTGAAGGCTAGCCGCCTCTCTGCCATCGCGATGCCGCGATCGAGAATCTTCACGCGGACATCGTGGGGCAGGTTGGCCGAGCCTTGGATGTCCAGCAGGATTTTGCGCTCGCCTTCGGTCGGCGCTGATCCGAAAATGGCCTTGAGCTGCCCGAGGGCGTTGGCCGTGACGAGGTTGTTATACTCCATCGTCGCCTTGCCGGCTTCGTTCCCGAGATTGCCCATGACCGCCCCGCGCATCCCGGCGGTGGGGCCTTCATAGGCCTTGACAGAAAGCTCCTTAGCCTGCCGCAGATTGTCGATAGCGGTCCGATTGGTGAGGACCATCTCGTCCGCCTCCAAGATCGCCTTCTTATCCGTGGCAGTGAGCGGCCCCATGTCTTCGCGCGGCATTTTGCCGGTCAAGATGAAGCCCTGATAACCGGGGTCACCCGGCTTAAGCCCAGCCCGAGCCGCAGCGCGCTCTCGTCCCGCCGTCTCGTCCTCGGCCGTGCTCTTCTTCGCCTTTTCCTTTTCGGCGGCGTACTCGGCCGGGTTCTTGGCCGTGGTCCATCCCATGCCCTTGGCGTACATGAATTCCTTCACGGCGTCGGGCATCTTGCGCTGCTCCAACGTCTCGCGGAGCATCATCTGCCCGACCTCGCGAGCGTTCGCCGGCAGGTTCGGGTCCGCGAGCAACCTGTAGATCTTGCTGAGGTCGCCTTTGCTCTTTTCGGCCACCGCCGTCGCGCGATACTCCAGCGCCTCGGCTTTGTTCGTCGGCTTAGGCATGTCCTTGGTCAGCACCGGCCCCGGCTGGGCGGCTGCACTGGCGGTCACGGCGGAGCCGGCGGAGGCGGGAGCCGAAGACCAATCGCCCCCGGTCGGAGCAGGAACGGCGAACTGCTGTTGAGCCTGGGGCTGCTGCGGCGCGCTGCGAAAGTTGTCGAGCGGATTCATGATGCCCGCGCCAGAGGGGAGCCCGCGCCGGGCCTCCTCGCTGGCAAGCTGACCGATGCGAACCCCTGCATCCGGGCTGTTCGGATCGACCTCAGCATATCGCGCCGTTGCCTGGGGAGGCATATGGCCGATTGCGGGAACAGCACCTCGCGCCGGGAGATCGGCCTCATTGAGGTCATAGGGCCGGCGAGGCGGCATAACCTGCGCGGTTTGAGCCTGGGGCGCTCCGCCGACTGTCCGCTGGAGGCTAGGCGCCAGCGTGCTCCCCATCCAAGACTGCCCCAGGCCCTCCGATTCGAAGACAGGGCGGAGGGGCGCATTGTCCATGCTGCCAGCGATCTGCTGGAAGGTTCGGCCGGACATCGGCGTGCCACCGCCCGGCGGAATGGCGAAACCGTCTTGTCCCGTTTCGGCGGAGGCTACTCCTGCATTTCGATCGGGCAGATCGGCCTCGGCCGTGCGCGTCCCGCCGTGGCGGCTGAAATAATCGAAGAGCGAGGTCCCGTTAGCGTCGGTCGGGTTATAACCGCCCTGCGTCTCGACAAATTTCTTCATGCCGTTGACGCCACCGAGATGGGCAACGGCGATCAAGCCTTTCTCCGTGATCGGGACACCCCGGATGCGCTGGCCGATAAGCTGATCGAAGCCGTTGGCCTTGATGTTCGATCTGATGTCGGCGACGTGCCACTGCTCGGCCCGTTGCTGTAGCTCGGGCGAGTTCATGAACTGCTGGGGCGTGGTCCCTTGCGGGATAGCGCCAGCGTTCGCCGCTTCCTGAATGCGGGCGACACCGAACTGGCCGCGCCCGAAGTGGCCGCGAGCCCCGCCGGCCCCGACCTCGTTGTTCTGGGCCTGCCAGTTGCCGCCACTCTCATTGCCGATGAGCGAAGGCGAGAGCGCGCTGGAGGGCGAGGCCGAGGGCGTGGCGCCGAGCCCTACCTTCGGCTGGCCGCCGAAATACTCTCCGAACGCCGCGCCCAGGTTCTTGGACGCCTCCAGCCCGAGCTTGCGCTGGGCCTGCGCTTCACCCTGCTTCAACAGCTCCATGCCGAAGTCAGCGCGACCCAGCGCAATCGCGCGTCCGGCTGCCTGCTTGAGGTCGATTGTCCCCTCTGCGACGCCCTTGCCGATGCGGGTCATCTCCTCGCGCTCGGCATTCGCCCGCTGCTGCTTCTGGATGTCAGGAATGAGGTTGCCGAGCGTCTGGCCGAGCTGTTCGAACGCGCGGGTCTCGCCGCTGTAGTCCGTCCGCATATTCGGGATTTGAAGGGGCGTAGGACGAAAAGGCATCAGGCTTGCCCCTTGCATTCGAGGACGTGGCGATAATTGGCGTAGTGGTCCGAGATGGCGCCCCAGGCGTCGATCATCTCCCCGATCTTGCGATCAAAGGTTGGCGCGTCGCGGGGCGCGAATTGGAGGAGCATCAGCATCTGCTCCGTCAGAGCGCGGAGGTGCTGCGTCGCCAGTGCCGCCCCAACAATATGCTGCTCGACCGGCAGCACGGGCGCCGGCTGATCCGATGACGAAGCCTCGGCTCGGGGGAAAAGCGGATGGATGTTCTCGCTCATGACGCGGCCTGCATCTGGCCGGAGTTCAATGCAGCGAGCTGGGCGCGGATGAGGGCGCGGATCGTACTGGACATCGAGGTGTCGCGACGCGCGGCCTCGGCTTCAACCGCAGCACGCAGTTCCGGTTCAACACCGCAAATCAGGGTGGCGGTTCTTTTCGCTGTGCTCCTACGCATGGCGATACCTCCAAATCTGGGGGAAGCATACACAAACAGAAAATATTTCTCAATTAAAACAGATAGTTACTTGATTTTACCCGGCTCAACGTGACGCCCTTGGGCTTGACTCTCGCGTTCCTTGAGTTCTTTGTTTGTTCTCATCACGGGGCGCGGAATGATGTCGGCACAGCCAGCGGACCAGGGGCAGGTTGATTCATCACTGGATGCGGAAATCAGCGCGCTGATTGAGGATCTAGTGGAGGAGCATGAGGGCTTTGAGCGCGCTGCGTTCCGGGCTCTGGCGCGTAGCTACCTGATGTTGCTCTCCGAGAGTGAGAGGTTGCTGGCCGATGCCGACCGGTCATGCTCACGCGGCTTCCTGCGAGGTCTGTTCTCAGAGGGGGCTCGGCCGGTCACGGAGCAAGAGTCATGATGCTCGCCGGCATGGAAATGCGGCCCGTCGCTATCGGAGCGCCGGTTCTGCTCTCGGTGTTCCGCAAGGCTGTGCGTGCCGGTTTTCCCTCTCCGGCTGATGATTATCTGGACGCTCCCATCGATCTGTCCCGAGCGCTGATTCAGAACGCTCCGGCCACGTTCATCATGACCGTCGCCGGGGACAGTGCGATTGATGCCGGGATCTTCGACGGCAGCCTGATCACGGTTGATCGCAGCCTGCGGCCGCGCGATGGCGATCCGGTCGTGGTCGATGTGAACGGCGAGCGTTCGGTCAAGATTTTCCGCCTCATCGGGGGCCGATCAAGTCTCGCGTTCGGCAACCGCCGTTATCCCGACTACGACCCCGGCCCCGACGCCGATATCGAGATTTTCGGCGTCATCACTAATAGCGTGAGGCGCTTTCGGCGATGACTGCGAGCTTCGCTCTGATCGACGGCAACAGCTTCTATTGCTCCTGCGAGCGCGTGTTCGACCCCAAGCTGAAGCGCCGGCCGGTCATTGTGCTTTCGAACAATGACGGCTGCGCGGTGGCCCGCACCAGCGAGGCGAAGGCGCTCGGCATCCGAATGGGCGCGCCGATGTTCACGATCAGAGACTTGGTGAAGCGCGAGGGCGTGGTCGTGTTCTCGTCGAACTACACTCTCTATGGCGACATGAGCCGACGCATGAACACCGTCTACCAGCGGTTCGCCTCAAACATAGAGATCTACTCCATCGATGAGAGCTTTCTCGACGCGTCGCCGATCGAGCCTCAACGACGCATCGACTGGGGGAAGGATCTCCGCTCGACGGTCTCGACCTGGACCGGCGTTCCGACCTGCGTCGGCATCGGGCCAACCAAGACCCTCGCGAAGCTCGCCAACAAAATTGCCAAAGGTACCCCGCAGCTCGGCGGCGTCTGCGACCTGACGGACGCGGAGGCGCGCCGGGAGTGGCTCGGCCTGATGCCGCTCAACGACGTGTGGGGCATTGGCGCAGCCAGCCAGACCAAGCTGAAGGCCTTCGGCTGCACGACCGCAGCCGACGTCGCCGCGCTCGACCCGAAGCTAGCCCGCCAATCGCTGACGGTTGTCGGCGAGCGGATCATCCAGGAGCTGCGAGGGCATCCGTGCATCGACCTTGAGGCAGTCGCGCCGACGCGAAAGGGCTGCGCTGTGACGCGCTCCTTCGCCGGCCGCGTCGATAACCTGGAGATGATGCAAGAGGCGGTCGCGTCTCACGCCACAAGGCTCGGCGAGAAGCTTCGTCATCATGGTCTCGCGACTGACCATCTCACGGTCTTCTACCACACCTCGCCATTCGACGGCGGGCCGGCTCGCTCCGTTTCGACCACCGTGGATTTCCCCGAGGCCAGCAATGACACGCTGGTCCTGGTCCGTGCCGCGAAATGGGGGGCACGGCGGATATGGAAGCCGGGCTATCGGTACGCGAAGGCCGGGCTGATGACCACAGACCTGGTTCCGCTGGAGCTCTCGCAGCGTGCGCTGATCGGTTCGTTGGATCGGGAGAAGTCTGGCCGGCTCATGGCGGCGCTGGACGCCTGCAACGCCCAGCATGGCCGTGGCGCCGTTTTCCCCGCGGCGGCCGGCGTCGAGCGCCAGCGCAAGGCCTGGGTCACGAAGTTCGACCAGCGCTCGCCGCGCTATACCACGCGGCTGGAGGAAGTTCCCGTAATCGGCATAGGGGCAACCGCTCACTGAAGGAGGCGAGCATGGCTTTTGATCCAAACGCCTACATCAGCCCCGAATTCGTCAACCCGCGTGCGATCGACGAGGTAATCCAGTCGCTGAAGGAAACTCGCGCGCTCGGCCGGGTTGGCGGTTGCTCGGCCGATGATTTCAGCCCGGTGACGGGCCGCGCCTGGCTGATCGATATGGCTGAGCACTACGATTGCGAGGTCAGCGGCCCCTATGACCGCGACACTGACGATGGCGGCGACTACTTCCTTTTCCACCACCGCCCGAAGCCACCGATCCCGCAGGGCGATTTGTTCGAATGGGCAATCTCTACAGCCACACCCGGAACGTCGAGGCGATCAGGAAGCTGTTCGCGAAGTTCAACGACGCGGGCGTGAACGCGCCGCCTCTGCCCGGCACTATCGCCAAGCCCCAGTCACCCACCCGGCGACCAGTACGAAGACCAGAGCCATAAAGGCTGCTGCAAGCTGGATCGACTGGTGGCGGATCATGGGTAAGGTCCGGCGCAAAGCAATCTATGTCGAGCTGCCCCCTGCTACGGAGCTGGAGCACGCAGGGTGTTACTGATCGACGGCCCTTCGAAGACCTTTGCTGCCCCCGCCTTGCGAATATCGTGGTCGTACATGCATCGAAGGAGCCAGAGCCGATTCCATAGGTCGTCATCTACGCCGAGTTTCAGGACGTGCAGCCCGAGGCGCGTAGCTTCGTCAGCATCGATGACAGAGCCGTGCGACTTATAGGTATTCCGCGACGAAAGAGCCTCAACCGTTGCAGAAATCTCAGCAGGCGTCTTTCCAGCCATCATCCCGGTCGAAAGGAGATCCGTCGCGAGCTTGGTGGTCTGAGCGACAGCATGGGCCGCAGCCTGAACAAAGATAGGATCAATCGTCCCCGGCGGAGAACTCAGGATGAAGTGGGCCGGAATCGAGTTGTTCTGAGCGACCGTTATCAGGGGGTCAGCTGGGCCAAGCTCCGAGCCAGGTCCCATGACAACGCACGATCCAACTACCGCCAACATCGTGCCGTTGCTCTTAGCTCGACAGGGAACAATTACCCGTAGGTCCGGCGCGAGCTGACGTAGCACCGATGCTAGTTTCTCGGCCGCGTCGGTATATCCACCAGGGGTCTCGATAAGGAGATCAACGGGGCCGCCCTTCGCATCGCGTAGGAGCTCAATCAGGTAGGCGTCATCTCCGGGGCTGATTTGCCCTTGGACGAGGTCCGGCAAGCCGAAATATACGAGCAGTGTCCGCCCGGTCTCGATCTGAATGTCACGGATCAGAAGCTGGCGAAGATAACGGTCTTTTTCTGTGACCCAGAACAGCGGCGATTGCCGAGGTAGCGCCTTGCCGCGCGGAAACTGCTCTTCCGCAACGGCCGGCGCGGTCGGGTCACTTTTTGTCGTCATCCTTGCTCGCCTCAACCACTGGAGCGGAAGGGCGAACACGCACGAGTTCAACGACCTTTGCAAGGTCAATGTGGGTCGTTTTCGGAGCGACGTGCATATGCGGGTCAACCCGAACGGATTGGTTCGAATATCCCGAGAGATGCGAGTAGTCAGAGCGCTGGGCGCTTCCAACTCCAAGCGGTCGCCAAAATGCGCCGACAGTCATGGCATTCTCCCCGAGTTCAGGAGCGTCTGCTTGCACAATCCACGCCACGGCACAAACGCCGATTCATGGAATGTGGTGGCTCCTTTCTAAATAGTTAACGACCTTCAGGCCGTTGGCAGTAGCGAGTCAAATTGTCGCACGAGAATCCTGGCGTCTGCGCTGTCTCTCATTCGGCCTTCTTCGCCAGCCTCACCCCCGGCTGTCCGTGGTTCAGGAACTCGACGCCAGCAGCCTCTAGCGCGACCTGGACCTTGCGGATCACGTCCAACCCGCTGGCGAGCGTATTAGCCCCCCGCTTCTCCATACTGCTGATCGTGTTGATGTTCACGCCTGCCGCCTCTGCCAGGGCGCTTTGCCCCATATCGACAAGCGACCGCGCGGCGCGCAACTGATTACCCGTTGTGAGCATAGCCATCCTCAGTGCCAGTACGGTAGGATTTTTTCATAGTAGGCTATTGACAACAAGTCCCGTTGCTGCTCCTAGTCAACTAGGATTTAAACCTAGTTGAGCGGGAACAGAAATGGCCCTCGCGAGCATGAACCCCACCAACCGCATCGCGTTCAACAAGGCCGCTGTGATGGCCTGGGTCTATCGCGAGGGCCGGTTCGCTTTCCGCATGTGCCGGAACATCAGCGAGCGTCGCGCACAGCTCTCCCTCTGGCTTCGCAAGGCATGGGCTGCCGCCAAGCTCGAGGCGATGATGCTGGCGGATGCCGCCCGCCGCGAGGTCGAGGCCCGCGCCGCTCTTGCCCTGCGCGCTCGTGAGGCCGTCGCTCTCGCCGCTCAGTTCCGCAACGACCCCGAGGCCATCCGCTTCGAGATCGAGCGCGAGCACTACAGGCAGCACTTCAATGGCGCCCGCATCGACGCTCTGCGCGGCGCGCTCGCCAGCATCGGAGCGCCCCATGCCTGAGATTGATCTGAAATCCATGCGTGACCGGATCGTTCTCGCTGGCCGAGATGGCGCACCGCTGGTCTGGTCTCGGGTGACGTGGTTCGACCCCAAGCCTCAGCACTATCAGGAGCCTATCCTTGAGGCTCAAGCGCACGATGGCGAGGACGTGCTGGCGGATGTCTTCCACCACGCATTGCGCCGCAAGTCCCAGCGCTACGAGGTCCGAGTGTTTCGCGGAGGGCCAGCCTTCAACTTTTCCGACCCGGTGAAGGCCTTCGCGAAGATGGAGCGCGAAGCCTCAAGGGAATGGAAGCGCCGCAATTCACCCCTCATCGCCGGAGCCTGACATGGAGATCGACAAGAAAGCCGAAGAGGCCGCCGAGACGGCCGAGTTTCTGACCCTCGTTCGCCAGCTTAGCGAAGATGGCCGAACCAAGTTCCTCGCGTGGTGCGAGCAACTGATTTCCGATGCCGAAGCCGCCAAGTTGGCGAGCGAGGCCAACCGCACCCACCGCACCGCATAGGAGGCCGCGATGCCCGCTCGAACCCTTTCCCAGGAGACAGTGCAGGACGACGCGTACCACCTGCACCAGCTCCTCACTGTGGCGCACGATCTTATCCAGTCCCAGCCCGCCGGCGGACTGGCAGCCGACACGGTGGCGAAGACCGCCGCCTTGATCCGCATCGGCCGCGACATGGCGGAGAAAGCCTCTCTGGAACTGCTGGAGGATTTCGCTGCGCATGCTCGCGCTGCGGACAACGCGGAGGCCGGCCGGTGATTGCCGCGCAACGCATCCAAGCCGCCCCCCTCGCGCCTGCTGCGTTAGTGGCGGAGGCCCCCAGGCAAGCCGCCATGACGGCCTCGGAACTGGTCCAGCTCGGCCGCGCCATGCAGACCCTCGCCGGAGTTGCGGACTCTCTGACGAACCGGGGAGCTTTCACGACCGACGAAGGCCGCAGGACTGCCGCCGGCCGCCGCTTCGAGAAAATCGCTGATGCGATCTGCAACGAATATCTGGAGGTCATGTCCGAGCTTCGCGACGCCGTACCGCGCACCGAGCGCGAGATGGAAGACCGGAGCTGCGAACTGCTCGCCTATGACCTGAACTGCGACCAAGACCCGACCGACGTGGCCTTGTCCGCCGTCCGCCGCGCTTTCCCCGGCCGCTACTAGCCCGACCCGCCGCCTTCACATCGCTGGAGATACCAATGCTCAACGCAACCGTTCGGGCAGCCGCCACCGGCTTGTCCTCTGCCCTCTTCGACCGCCGCCGCATGCTCCTCGGGCTCGCTGCCGCGTCCACCGCCGCCGCCGCCCCGGTCGCTCTGGCCAGCGGGGAGACGCCATCGGAAAGCCCTGCGCTGATCCAGCTCGGGGATTCGACCGAAGCAATGGCTACCGCGCACCGAACCCTGCGTGACGAGGTCGCGAGGATCTATGCCGAGTGGGACCCCAAGCTGCCGGCCGTGCCGGAAGAGATCAAGTTCAGGCGCCAGACCTTCGACCATCGCGGGCAGTGGGAAAGGCGGCTTGACGGCGCCGCCCGGCATTGGGGCGAGGACAACCGCGAGGGCGTTCTGAGCGTCGAGAGTGCCGAGAGTGAGGTTAAGTGGACGACCGACTACCTCGCCCGCCCGCCGCGCACCAAATCCGCCTCCGGGCTGGCTCGCCATGAACGTTTCCTCGCCAAGCAGCGCTTGCAGCTCGCGAAGGACAAGACCGCGCTCAAGATGGCCAAGCGATATCACGCCGAGTTCGCCCGCGTGCTCAAGGCATCAGGATACGAGGCCGCCCGGAAGCGTCTGACGGCTGCCGAGGACGCGCTGAACCAGCACGTCACCGCCATCATGAAGCACGAGCCCAAGACGATGGCCGGCGTGATGATTCAGGCCCAGGCGATCGAGGTCACGAGCCAGATGCCGGCCTACGTGATGGCTCTGGAGGGTAGCCGCGAACGCTGGGCCGCACGCCTAGCCGCCGCAATCCTCCGCATCGCCGGCTCCGCCGCCTGACGACAGCGCCGCACCTCATCCCTCATTCCTAGAGGAGTGCTCTCCCATGACGATGAATCGACGTGCAATTCTTAGCGGGGCCATCATTTCCCCGGCGGCCATATCGATCTGCAAGGCGGCGCCTTACGTGCCACAGCCGGCCGAGGCCGCCAGCGCCGAGGAACATCTGGTCGCGCTTGGACGCGCCCACGCAGCGGCGGTGCCTGTGTGGATCGACCTACGCCGCGAAGTCACCCGCCTTGGCGATCTGCGCGAAGACATCGCGGAGCAGCGGGGCTTCACGCCATTCGATCATGACGCGCTTTTCAAGATCGGGAATGAAATTGGCCACACCCCGATCTGGGAGAGTTGGAACGCGCTGAGCGAAAAGCTTGAGCAACTTGGGGACGAAATTCGAGCCATCCCGCCTCGTTCGCTTGCCGGGCTTAGGGCCTGGGCGAGTGCCGCTCGCTTCGCCGGCCTCTTCGATGGAATGCCGAGCGAGCGCGAGTTTGACCATAGCGAGCAATGGCTGCTCGACGCGCTCGACCATGTCGAACGACTTGCGGAAGGAGCTGTGTCGTGAGCCCGATCCGCGTCAACCACTCCCGAGGCAAGGGCAAGCCCGCCCGCCGCTACTATGGCGTCAAGCCGGTCACCCTCCCGACCTATTCGTTCTATGGCCATCTGCCGGTCGTGTACGTGGACGGCGAACTGGTCATCGGCCGCCGCGTCATCCCTCTGGAGCCGCGCCGATGAGCTTGGTGGACCTGCGGCCAGCCGCCGACCTGTTCGGCCTGCTAGGCGTCCTAGACCACGATGACGGTCCATTCGGAGACGGCATAGCGCTGTCCGAGATCGAGCGTCACGGGGTCCGCGACATCCTCCTGAACGTGGCACAGCGTCTCACCGACCAAGCCTTGTCGATCGACAGCATGCGCCGCCGGCTGGGCGCCATCGTGGAATCCCTCATAGGCGTTGCTGATGCGCTCGACGGTGACCCCGAACTCGAAGACGGTGCCGATCAAGAAGCCGTATGCGAGGACGAAGGAGCGCAGTGCGAAGACGAAGGCTGCCCCGACGACAACGGCATTGCTGACGCTGACGGTCTAGCCGAGCAGCGAGGAGCGATGCATCTTTGTGGAGGGTTCGTCACATGAAGCTGCGTGACATCACCGACGCCCTTACCGATGGCGACACAGGCACCATGCGACGGAGCTTCCGGGCCCTCGTCGATCAGCACGCCACCGTTGAGGTTTCATCACCGGGGATGCTCGTCGTCGCGCTGAACCGCCTTTGCGTAGCCCTTAAGGACGACCGAGCCGAGATGCCGGCGGCTACCTGCGGGGCGCTCGATCTGCCTCCCGGTTCGACCTATGCGGAAGGGACGGCAGCGGCCAAGCGGGAGGCGCCAAGGCTGGCCCGACATCTGATGGCGGGCGGTTGACCCTGCGGGGTTGGCCTGTCCATCTTCGACGTTATGAGCACGCGGTTTACCGACTACGATTTGATGATGTCGCTGCTGGAGATTTACGCCAGCGCACCGCGCCATCAGCACATCGGAAACATTCTTGGCGCCCCTGGCAGGCCATCCGTACTTGAGCATCACTTGTCCGCGCAGGAGTTCAATCTGGAGGAACGGGCGCAGGCGATGCGCTGTGCGCGAGAACTTCAGGATTGGGGACTTATCGTCCCGACCTATGCCGATCTTGCCGCGCCGGAAGAGTGGCGGCAGATCACAACGGCCGGCAAGGACGCCCTTGCGCGAGGCGCGCTTGATGAACTTGACCGGGCTCTTGCAGAGCTATCAGCCGATTTCGTCACCATGAGGCGCGGAGCTTGGCGCGCAGCGCGCTCGGCCTCGGATGACACGGCCCGTCAAGCTGCTCATTCCGGCCGCGAACTGATCACGCAAGTGTTGCATGTCCTGAGCCCTGATGCGGAGGTGCGAGGTCAGAGCTGGTTTCGCGTTGATCCGTCTAAGCCCGAACTGGTGCCGCGCAAGGCACGATATCGAAATGCTATCCAGAAGCGCGGGCGAGGCTGGTCGGAAAGCGATTTGGACGTGGCGGCCAAGGCCAGCGATTTGCTGGAGGCGCAGTATCAGAAGCTCAGCAAGAGCGCCCACCAGCGAGGCGATGCGGATAGGCAAACCGTGGTCGACGCTCTAAACACGGCTGAAATTGTCCTCCGCATATTGCTCGTCTGATGCTCCTGCCGTTGCTCGCCAGCGCCAAGGGCGACATGTTCTCTTCCAACGAGGGCGGCGCCGTTGAGGAGTAGCGTTCATGTGCGGGCGATTCAGTCAGGCCTATAGCTGGAACGAGATTGTAGCCTTCAGCCAGCCGCTGACGGTTCCGACAGCCACGCCGAACCTGCGCGCCCGCTACAACATCGCGCCAACAACCGAAGTCGATATCATCGTGAAAGCCGAGGCCGGCCGCGAGCTGAAGAAAGCCCGATGGGGCCTCATTCCCGGCTGGCACAAGGGCGGACTCAAGGATTTCAAACTCGCGACCTTCAACGCCCGCGTCGAGACGGTCGACACAAGCGGAACGTTCAAGCACGCCTATCGAAGCCGCCGCTGCATCATTCCGGCCAGCGGGTTCTTCGAATGGACGGGCGAAAAGAAAGACCGCGTGCCGCACTTCTTCTCTGCCACTGATGGCGACCTGCTAGCCTTCGCGGGGCTTTGGGAGAACTGGCGCAATCCTGAGACGGGCGAGGACATCACCACCTGCACGATGATAGTGCGCGAGGCCAACGCTTGGACAGCGCAGTATCACGACCGCATGCCCTGCATGCTCTTGCGCCAGGATTTCGAGGCTTGGCTGGATGGCTCGGGCGGCATGGAGATGCTGAAGCAGCCGCCGCGCGAGCTGCGCGAATGGATCGTGTCGAAGCGCGCCAACAAGGCCGGCGAAGGTGACGACGATCCGTCGATGATCGAGCCTTTCAAGGATAATCTGTTCTAGGGCGCACTAGGAGCAGCGGCCCAGAAGCCGCATCAAAAGACACCGAGAACTTGACCCAACCGTAAGTTTGATCCGACCAATTCATCGAGCGATCTGTTGTGTCTCATGGCATTCTGCCGTCGTTGTTCAGATATCGCTTTGGCTATGTCACCGGCTGTAAAATCTAAGGGAATAATTCCATCCATCAAAGCTAAGTAGGCGATGCTGACTATCTCAAGTCGGTCATCCGCTCTAATCGATTTAGGAATTATCATCAGTAGTTTTTCATAAATCTCATTTTTTCGGAAATCACTAAGCGGGTCCCGAACTAGTCTTAATTTCCGTTCTTCGACCAGGTCCCTGTCGATTTTTGCTCGCTCAGCTCTCAATGAGAGCAGTTTGGCTCGCTTCTTTAAATAGCTCCTCGTCTCGATCTCTTTTATAAGTTCAGGGTTCTTTTTCCGCCAAAGTCTCATGTATTCGGCGTGCTTCGCAGAGCGCCTCTTTCGGATAATGCGCCGATATTCACGAACTTTTTCTGGGTTTTCTCTCTGCCACGTCGCCCGCATTTCCTTGAAGCGCACTGAGTTCGCTAGAGCCCACGCTCTGCGATAGGCCGTCAGTCGCTCTCGGTTCTTGGCGTAATAGCGCTGCTTCTGTGCCCTAACTTTTTCGGGGTTAAGGCGCCGCCATTCACGAGCGCGTATCCGCTCCATCGCCTTACGGTCATTGTGTCGAACGCGGTTTTCCATAACCTGTTCTCCGACAAAACTTCGAGAGGCGTAGTTCGCTTTGGGCCAGCAAGGGCCAGTTGCGACGAGATCCTAAAAATCACCGAGGCATTGGAACCCGCCGTCTGTCGGGAACTTGGTGCGAAGCATTCATCCGCTTCGGCAATCGCGCAGATATCGAAATGCCGTAGCCTGCTTACCTCCTGCTTACCCAAACCTCAGAAACAGATCACTTTATAACCGTAATATATTGATTTTTTTCAATAATATTCGCGATCGGCAGATCGTAATGGCTGCCCTCCTTGGGCAGGTCGGCCGGGGCGAGATTGACGGTGACGCGCTTGGCGGGCAGCGCGAGCCCAGAAGCGAGAAGTGCGGCGCGAACCCGCTCGCGGCTTTCGGCCAAGGCCTTGTCGGGGAGGCCGACCAGCACGAAGGCGACGCCGCCCGGCGCGATCTGGACCTGAACGTCGACGGCGCGCGCCTCGATGCCCTCGAACGCCACCGTCGCGACCCGCGCCACCATGTCGGTCCCGCTCCCCTACCCCATGGGAAGGCTAGCGAAGCTTTGACGGCAACGCAAGAACATACAGGGAACTCAGCAGACCGAAAGAAGGGGAGGCCATGCCTCCCCTTTGCATCAGGCCTCGACGCCGAGGCCGATCTGGCAGGCGACGCCGGTGCCGCCCAGGCCGCAATAGCCGCCCGGGTTCTTCGCCAGATACTGCTGGTGATAGTCCTCGGCGAAGTAGAAGGTCGGCGCCTCGCGGATCTCGGTCGTGATCGGACCGTAGCCGCCGGCGGCCAGCGCCTTGCCGTATTCGGCGCGCGAGCGTTCGGCCGCTGCCTGCTGCCCGGCGTCGTAGGTGTAGATCGCCGAGCGATACTGCGTGCCGATATCGCCGCCCTGGCGCATGCCCTGGGTCGGGTCGTGATTCTCCCAGAAGATCCTCAGCAGGTCCTCATAGGCGATCTTCCCGGGATCGAAGACCACGAGGACGACCTCGGTATGGCCGGTCAGGCCGCTGCAGACCTCCTCATAGGTCGGATTGGGCGTCGAGCCGCCGGCGTAGCCGACGGCGGTCACCCAGATGCCCTCGCCGCTCTGCCAGAACTTGCGCTCGGCACCCCAGAAGCAGCCGAGGCCGAAGACGGCCTTGCGGGCTCCCTCGGGATAAGGGCCAGCCAGCGGGCGGCCGTTGACGAAATGGGTTTCGGCGGTGGGGATCGCCGTGGCACGGCCGGGCAGCGCCTCGACGGCGGTCGGAATCTCGGTCTTCTTGCGCAGGGAGAACATCATTGGCTCCGTTTCGTTCGAGCTCGACGCCTATGTAAGTGTCCAGGGCCGGTTCGGACAGGGGCGGGATCGCAGGCGGGCCATCACCGACGCGTGACGATGCCGATCACCTCGTCCGGGCGCCGCCCCAGCCAGAGCAGCGCGAAACCGAGCAGGAGCGCAGCCGCGGCCACCGGAGCGCGCATCACATTCAGCACCAGAGGATCCCAGAGCCAGGGATGGAGATTGCGCTCGATCGCCGGCTGGATCGCCTGATAGCGCTCATGGATGACGGCGGTCAGCACCTCACCGAGCGGCGTGAAGCGCAATCCGGCATTGGCGATCGATCGGGCGCCGTCGATCACAAGCGCGACGAAGCCGGCCGCGACGGACAGATAACCGATCAACCGGAGAAGAAACCGCACCACCTGCTCCCGCCGCGATCCACCGGGCTGCGCCGCGAACCTCCCGGCCGGCGCAACCGTTCCGGCGACCAGATGTGGCCTTGCCAGCCGCAGATCGCAACCGATTTACCGGGATTGTGCAAAACACTGCATCTCGGCCCTTGAAAGATCGTGGGCCGGCAGTCATAAGCAGCGCGCCGGACAGGTGGCCGAGTGGTTGAAGGCGCACGCCTGGAAAGTGTGTATACGGGAAACCGTATCGCGGGTTCGAATCCCGCCCTGTCCGCCACGAAACTCCATTAAATATCTGAAGAAAATAGATATTTTCGCGAGCTTCGACTCCTGCCCCATTGTTTGCCCCATCACCGCTCTTTGCGTGTCGAATTTGCGATGCGCAGCGAGATTGTCGTCCGGATGGGCTCGAATCGGATTTTTGCGACGCACCCCCGCCTTTCCCAGAGGGGCGATGTCACGGAGCAACAAAAACGGGGCGATTTCCAGCTCTGTGTCGCCGCTGGCTCGGCGCCTTTTGAAAAGGAGGAGTTCGATTTCGCCGCAGGCCTGGACGTTCGAGACCGACATTCCGGCGGAAAACGGACGTGCCAGGCGGTCTTCAAGTCATCCAAGAACCTAGAGCCCGAGGCGAGATCTAGCCCATTGCGGACGGCCCGAATGTCCGCTCCCCGGCGGCTCGACACAGGATGGCTCAGGCGGGATCAACGTCGGACGCGATATTGAGTCGGCGTCTCTTCCGTTGCCAGTGGGAGAGCGATTTCGGCATCGATGCGCACGCCGAATGCCGCGATCGCAATGGCCCCCGCGGCCAGATTGTCGCCGCCCAGATGGCCGCCGGCGCCGCTTTTTTGGCGTGACGACCTCTTTGCCTTTCACAGCGTTTAGCGGCGTTCCGTGCGCGTTTCACGTTTGGCCGCTCTCATCCGAGGCACCTTGTCGTCAGGGAAAGGCGCCCGGGGGCAGCGGCGGCTCCGCATTGAGCAGCGTGATCGTCACCCGTCGGTTCGGCGGGATGTAGGGATTGTCGAGGAAGAGCGGCTCGGTGTCGGCGCGTCCCACCACGGACGTGAAGCGGTCGTTGGGGAGCCCGGCACCCGACAGGATCTCGCGCACGGCGAGCGCGCGCCCGGCGGTGAGGCCCCAGGAATCGACGGCCTGCACCGTGCCCGGGCGTGCGGCGGCCGTGTGGCCGCTGACAGACAGTTGGTTGGGCAGCCGACGTATGGTGGGCGCGATCGCCTCCAGCACGAGACGGGTGCGCTCATAGGGCTGGACCGAGCCCTCGGGGAACATGGAGCGGCCGTTATCGTCCACGAGGGACACGTTCAACCCCTCCTTGGTCTGCTCGATCACGATGTTGCGCGACAGATCGGCAATTTCAGGCATGTTCTGGAGCGCCTGCCGGAGGCTGGCTATGGCGCTGTAGTTGACCTGCACGCTGGCAGCCCGACGGCTGCCCTCGCGGTCGCCGCCGCCGCCCGCGCTGGTCGGCCGCGCTTTGTCATCCTGCCCGGTCGTGTCCCTCGCCACGTCGCGGGGCGCCGACGTCTTGTTGCCCGCCTTGTCCAGGGCGGTGCCCATCAGAACGCCGCCAGCGCCACTGGTGCCGGGGCTCAGAGCAGACGTCGGCGCGAAGTATTCCGCCAGGCCGTCCTTCTGCTCCTGCGTCGTCATGCTGATCAGCCACATCAGCAGAAAGAACGCCATCATGGCGGTCACGAAGTCCGCATAGGCGATCTTCCAGGCGCCGCCGTGGTGGGCATGAGCGGCCTTCTTGACCTTCTTGATGATAATCGGCTGGGTCGACTTGGCCATCGCGTTCCTGCTGGAAATCGGGTCAGACGCTGGCGGGCAGAGCGGCGGTTGCCGCTTCCACTTCGGCGAAGGTCGGGCGGACGTCGCTCATCAGAGCCTTGCGGGCAAATTCGACCGCCATCACCGGCGGCTGGCCGCTGATATGGGCGAGGAGGCCCGCCTTGAGTGACAGGAAGTACTTGGCTTCCGCCTCGAAGGTGCTCTTGAGCGACGCCGCCATGGGCGCGAAGAAGCCGTAGGCGACGAAGACGCCGAAGAAGGTGCCGACGAGCGCGCCACCGATCAGATGTCCCAGCACCTCCGGCGGCTCCTTGATCGCCCCCATCGTCTTGATCACGCCGAGCACGGCGGCAACGATGCCGAGCGCCGGTGTTCCGTCGGCGATCGACTGCATGGCCGAAACGATACGCTCCTGCTCCTGGTGGTGCGTCTCCAGCTCCTCGTCCATGAGATCGCTGATCTCGTGGACGTTGTTGGCGCCGAGCGTCAGCATGCGCATGTAGTCGCAGACGAACTCGACCGCGTGATGGTTCGCTGCGAAAGTCGGGAACGCGTTGAACAGCGTCGACTCGCTCGGATTCTCAATGTGCTGCTCGACCGCGAGCATGCCCTTCTGCTTCACGAGCTTATAAAGCGAAAACTGCATCCCCAGCAGTTCGACATAAGCTTCCTGCTTGTACTTGGGGCCCTTCACGATGGTGCCGAGCATCGAGGGCACGGCCTTGAGCACCGGCCCGGGGTTGCCGATGATGAAGGCACCGATCGCTGCACCGAGGATGATGACAAACTCGAACGGCTGCCAGAGGACCTCGAGATGGCCACCCATAGCCGCATAGCTGCCGAAGACGCAGACGAAGACGATGATTGAGCCGACGATCAGCCGCATGGTTTGCCACCCTCGCGCCGCAGCAGGTACCGCCCGCGCGAAGCCACTACTACTAGTCAGACGAAATGACCGATCGAGGTTAAGGGCGAGTTTATGGCCTTGACCCGCAGGCTTGTAAGCACCGTCCTCCAGCCACGGCTTCGGGCCTTGGGACGTAGGCCCAGGGGAGTAAATCGGGGTGCAACATGTCTCCGCCCCCCGGTGATCGGCGTCCGACAGGGCGGCGTCCCCCCGGGTCATCTGCGCTGCGCCACTTCGCTGTAGCGCGGCGAGGCTGAGGATGACGCGGGTGAGAACCAGGTGGACAACATGTGCGAGCGTTTCGTCGCGCCGACGCAGCGCTTCGCAAGCGACAAGCAGCTGAACGCCTGGCTGGCCGCCCGCGTGAGGCATACGGGTGGTCCACGATAGCTCTCGCGATTCCCCTGGAGCGCTGACGAGTTTGATCGGCAGCCCGGTCTTCGTCAGGCTGTTGATCCGGGTTCAGCCGGGCCGAGAACGGGCAGGCAGATCCACACGCGCCGGCACCGTCAGAAACGACCTCACCAGCGCAGGAAGCGCGGCAGGATCAGCGCTCCCAGCACCGCGACGATCGCAGTCGCGAGCGTGTACCAGGTCGCCAGAAAGGGAGCCGTGTCGTCCGGGCAATGCAGGCTGTAGGCGACGGTAGCCAGCCCTGCCGAGGCGAGGCCGGCACAGGCCCCCGTCAGGGCGCCGTCGACCGGCGCGCCACGGCGCGCCAGCAAGAACAGCACGACGAGCGGCAGCAAGGCATAGAGGGTCACCGCGATCAGGCAGGCTTGCCAATGGCGGCCGAAGATCAGCGTGTCCCATTGTTCGGCCGGCGCCTGCGCCAGCGTCAGGAGCGCCCAGCCGGCCACCACCAGGAGCGGGATCGCGACGACCGGCAGGCGCCGCGCCGGCTTCAACCCCGGCCGCAGGCTGCTCTGGAACAGCGTGAGCGCGATGGCCGCGATGCTGGCGCCGAACAGAGCCTTGGCGATGACCGGGAGCGTCGTCCAGGCGCCGGCAAGATCGGGACGGGTCCCGAGCGTCAGCAGGACGAGCCCGGCCGTGGCCGCAAACGCCGCAAAGGCGCCGAGCCAGGTCGCACGGCGCAGCCAGCCGGTATCGACCGACCGGCTGCTCGCACTCATCAGGGTGATCAGATCGTCGGTCTGCATGTCCCGACCCTCAAGGATGTTCCGGCCTTCTTAAAGTTCGCGAGGAGCCGGCGAAAGGTTACGGACCTTGGAATGCGCATCGGCTGCATCATGGCCCCGCCCGGCGTTTCGAGAGGAATTTCGCCATCGCCTGCAGGCCGCGATGGATCGCGACCTTCGCCGCCGTCTCCGTCATTCCGGCACGGCCGGCTGCTTCGGCGACGCTGGCGCCCTGGAGCTTGACCTGATCGATCAGCCGGCGCGTACGCTCCGGCAGCATGGCCATCGCACGCTCCAGATCGAGCCTTGCCTCGGCCGCGACGGTCTCCGACGGACCTGCGAGCTGATATGCTTCGTCCTCGAGCGGCAGGGCGCCGGCATGGCGGCCGGAACGGCGCAGATGATCGACCAGCTTGTAGCGCGCGATGGCATGGGCCCAGGCCGTCACCGGGCTCGCGGCATCGTAGGTGTGGCGCGCGAGGTGCAGCGCCAGCAAGGTCTCCTGCAGCACATCCTCCGCCTCGCTCGCCTCGGTCCGGCCGGCGCGCGCCAGCATCTGGCGCAGATAGCCGCGCAGCCGCACGCTGATCGTGTCGAGGAAGAGGCGATAGGCCGCGGCATCGCCGGCAAGGGCCGCGAGGAAGATCGGTCGGAGCAGGGTTTCGAGCTCTTGCAGCGACACGTCTTGCGCTTTTTCCAGGAGGATTCGCAGCTCAACTCCGTCGCATGGCGGGCGCAGGCTCACAAGCCCGCGATGGCGAGGTGAAGCGAACCCGGCGCCCCGCTACGCTCGCGCGGGAGCCACGAAGCTTCACCTGCAGCGGAGACATCAGGCATGGCAACAAGGCTGAGGCTCGCCGGCGCGATGGCCGGGTTTTGCATGGTTGCTTCGGCGCTTGCGCAGGAGCCGGGCCATGCTCAGCCCGGCAGCGCCTGCCCCGCCGATCGGGGTTGCAGCGTGGCGAGCGGCAGCTATCGCATCATGCTGCCGCCGCAGACTGCGGTAGGACGGCCGGTCGGCGCCATCCTGTATTTTCACGGCTATCAGGGCTCGGCCGAGGAGGTGATCGCCGATCCCGTCTTCGCCGCCGTCGCCCGTCGCCTCGGGGTCGCACTGGTCGCGCCCGACGGCGCCGGCCACTCCTGGTCCTTCCCCGGCTCTCCCGCGAAGCAGCGCGACGAATTCGCCTTCGTCGGGCAGGTGCTGGACGATGTCGTCGCACGTTTCCCCATCGATCCCCGCCGCATCCTCGCGAGCGGCTTCTCTCAGGGCGGTTCGATGGTCTGGTCCCTCGCCTGCCGCATGCCACGGCGCTTCGCCGCCTTCGCCCCGATCGCCGGCGCGTTTTGGGAGCCACTGCCCGCAAGCTGCGAAAGCCCGCGTCCACCGCTGATCCATGTTCACGGCACGAGCGACATGACGGTTCCGCTCGCCGGCCGCACGCTGCGCTCCGGCGCCCGGCAGGGCGATGTCTTCAGGAGTTTCGCGATCATCGCACCTGGCGGCTGCACGGCCGGCTGGCCCGGAAGCACGCGCGCCGCCAGCGGCGCGGGCGAACTCGCCTGCCGCGTCGCCAGCGGCTGCGGCAACCCCTCACGGCTGGAACTCTGCCTGCATCCTGGCGGTCACGACGTCGTTGCGGCCTGGGTCGAGCGCGCCTGGCGTTTGACGATGCCGGCCGGATCGCCCGTTGCCGCAGGGCGCAGCAGCCTCACGTCTCCGTGATCGTGTAACCAAACGGGCGCCCCGCGCGATCTCTCCGGCATGGCCGCTGCGGCTGCGAACGGAGAGAGAGACGATGCGCCACGAACGGATAGCGGCCGCGGGGCCGGACGGAACCCGTCCGGAAGAGTTCGTGACCGGCGCCGATCTCCTGGCCGCCACGCTCGCAGCAGCAGGCGCGACCCATGCCTTCGGCATTCCCGGCGGCGAGGTGCTGGCGCTGGTCGATGCGCTCGAACGTGCCGGCATCCGTTTCGAACTCGCGCGGCACGAGAACGCCGCGGGCTTCATGGCGGAAGGGCTCTGGCACGCGACCGGTGCGCTGCCCGTGCTGGTCGCGACGCTCGGTCCCGGCGTCGCCAATGCCGTCAATGTCGTCGCCAACGCGCAGCAGGATCGCGTGCCGCTGGTCTTCGTGACCGGCTGCGTCGACCAGGCCCTGGCCGAGAGCTACACCCATCAGGTCTTCGACCATCAGGCCGTATTGCGCCCGCTGGTCAAGGCCAGCTTTCGCGTTGCGCCGGGCACCGAGGCTCTCGTCGTCGCCAAGGCCGTCGCACTCGCCCGGAGCGGCCGGCCGGGACCGGTCCATATCGACCTGCCGATCTCGATCGCCGAAGCCCGCGCGGCCTCGCATGCGACCTACGTCATTCCGCCTGCCGCTCCCGCGATTCCGGCCGATATTTGGCCTGCGCAAGCCCTGATCGCCGCCGCGCAGAGGCCGCTCGTGATCGCCGGGCTCGACCTCGTCAATCAGGACGGAGGCGGAGCAGCGCTCGATCGCTTCCTGGCCGCGACCGGCGCGGCGCTCCTCACCACCTACAAGGCCAAGGGGCTGGTGCCGGACAGCGATCCGCGCGTGATCGGCGCCGTCGGCCTCTCGCCCAAAGCCGATGCGCTCGCCCGGCCGCTGATCGAGACCGCCGACCTGATCGTGCTGGCCGGCTACGATCCGATCGAGATGCGCCAGGGCTGGCGAAACCCCTGGCCGGCCGGCAAGCCGGTCATCGACATCGTCGCCGAGCCCGTTCAGCACGGCATGCATCATTCCAGCCTGCTGCTGGCAGGCGATGTCGGCTCGATCCTGACCCGCCTGTCGGACGGGCTGACAGGCGGCCGGACCTGGCCTGGCTGCGAACCGACGACAGCGCGCGAGGCCTTCCTTGCCGCTTTCGCCGATCCCAAGGAATGGGGGCCGCACGCCGTCTTCGAGACCCTACGCTGGATCGCACCGGCAGGTACGGTCGCAACGGCCGATTCCGGCGCGCATCGCATCCTGCTCAGCCAATTGTGGAGCTGCGACGGGCCGCGCCGCCTGCTGCAATCGAGCGGGCTCTGCACCATGGGCTGCGCCCTGCCGCTGGCAACCGGCGCCGCCCTCGGCGCGGGCCGCCCGACGCTGTGCTTCGTCGGCGATGCCGGGCTTGAGATGGTGCTGGGCGAGCTGGCGACGCTACGGGATCTCGGCCTCCCGGTGATCGTCGTCGTACTGGTCGACCGGGCGCTCGGGCTGATCGCGCTGAAGCAGCGTCAGCTCGGCCTGGCCCGCGCCGGCGTCGATATCGGCGAAACCGATTTCGCCGCGGTCGCGCGCGCGATGGGCGGGCATGGCGCGACGATCGAGGATCGCGAGACGCTGGCGCGCGAAGCCGAAGCGGCGTTCTGGCGCAGCGGCTTCACGCTGCTCGCCTGCCGTATCGACGCCGCGAGCTACGAGGGAGCCTTCTGATGGCGGGGCTCCCCACGACGCCGGCAAAGCGGCCACGCGACGAGCGGCTCGACCTGTTTCGCGGCCTGACCATGCTGATCATCTTCGTCGCGCATCTGCCGGATAACAGCTGGAACGCCTGGATTCCCGCGCGCTTCGGGTTCTCGTCCGGCGCCGAGCTCTTCGTCTTCTGCTCCGGCATCGCCAGCGCGCTGGCCTTCGGCGGCGTCTTCACGCGTCGCGGGTTGTGGCTGGGCACGGCGCGCATCGCCTACCGGATCTGGCAGGTCTACTGGGCGCAGATCGGCCTCGTCCTCGCACTGATCGCGCTCGCCGCCACGCTCGATCGCATCTTCGGCCTGGCGGAGATCGCGCGGCAGTTCGCGCCGCTGCTGTCCGATCCCGAGCAGGCGCTGTTCGGCCTGGTCACGCTCACCTGGCAGCCGGACTATCTCGACATCCTGCCGATGTATCTCGTCATCCTGGCGCTGGTGCCGGTGATGATGCTGGCGCGGCACCTCCATGCCGCCTTGCCCTTGCTGACCGCGGCGGCGCTCTATGCGATGGTCTGGGCCGCCGGCTTCAATCTCTCCGGCAATCCCTGGAACGGCACGGGCTGGTTCCTCAATCCCTTCGCCTGGCAGCTGATCTTCTTCATCGGCTTCTTCATCGGCATGAGATGGCTGCCAGTGCCCCGACTCGGCGACCGCCGGCTGATGCTCGCTGCCGCAATCTTCCTGCTGCTGTCGCTGCCGCTCTCCTTCTGGGGCATCCTGGAGCATTGGCCCTTCGCGCAGGCCGTGCGCGACCTGCTGATCCCGGCCAGCGAGAAGACCGATCTGCATATCCTGCGCGTGCTGCATTTCCTGGCGCTCGCCTATCTCGTGCTCAGCCTGATCGAGCCCTGGCGGGACCGGCTCGACCGCGGCGCGGGCCATCTGCTCATCCTGATCGGACGGCAGTCGCTCGCGACCTTCCTGGCGAGTGTCGTCCTGTCGCGCCTGCTCGGCACGATCGCCGACATGGCCGGGCGCGGCGAGCTTCTGGTCGCGCTGCTCAACCTTGCCGGATTCGCGCTGATCCTCGCCACCGCGCTCGTGGTCGGCTGGTTCAAGAGCGCTCCCTGGGCCGGTCCGGCTCCGAAGCCTGCCCCGGAGCGGCAGGGCGCAGCCGGCGCCGGTCCGGCGCTGGCTACACGGGTCCGTGAAGCGAGTTGAATGCCGGTTGATCGCGCCGTTGCGAACTCCCTCACAAGCGCCCTTCGCGGCGCGACAATGGAGCAGCCCATGTCTGACGCCGTCCATCACGATCTCTCCGGCGATCGCATCACCGTCTCCGGCGATGCCGCGCGCCTCGCCTGGAACGCTACGCTCGAAGCGCTGATGGCCCATGCCGCGGCGACGCCCGAGCATCTCGCCCGGACGCTCGGCGCCGATCCCGACTTCGCGCTCGCCCATGCCGCCAAGGGACTGATGCTGCTCACACTGGCGCGCGCCGAACTCGTCGCACCCGCCCGCGACTGCCTCGGCAAGGCGCGGGCAGCCGCTGTCCGACGGCCGGTCACGCGACGCGAGACGATGGTGATCGAGGCCTTGGCGCTGTGGCTCGACGACGCCCCGCGCCGGGCGGCCGAGCGGCTGGAGGCGATCCTGCTCGCCCATCCCTTCGACGTGCTCGCACTCAAGCTCTCGCACGGCCTGCGCTTCATGCTCGGCGATCAGGCGCAGATGCTGGCGACGCTGAACCGCTACGCACCGGGCTTCGGCGAGACCCATCCGCTCGCTGGCTTCGTCCATGGCTGCCATGCCTTCGCACTCGAAGAGCGGGGCTTCTATGCGCAGGCCGAGCGCACCGGCCGCCGCGCCGTGGCCCTGAGCCCGCGCGACGCCTGGGGCCGCCATGCCGTCGCCCATGTGCTGGAGATGACCGGCCGTGTCGACGAGGGCATCGCCTGGCTCGGCGACGGACGGCCTGTCGCCCATGCCAACAACCTGCGCTTCCACATCGTCTGGCATCTCGCCCTGTTCCGGCTGGAGCGCGGCGAGACCCCCGAGGTGCTGCGGCTCTATGACGAGGAGATCCGGGCCGAACCGACCGACGATTATCGCGACATCGCCAATGGCGCCTCGCTGCTCGCCCGGCTCGACTATGCCGGCGTCGATGTCGGCGATCGCTGGGAGGAGCTCGCGGCCAAGGCCGAAGGACGCATCCATGACGGCCGCCTCGTCTTCGCCGACCTGCACTATGCCTTGTCGCTGCTCGGTGCCGGCCATGCCGACGGGGCCGAGGCCATCGCCCGCAGCCTGATCGAGGATGCCGAGGCTCATCCCAGCGGCGAGCGGCGCGCTGCCGCCCGCAACGGTGCGTTCGCAGCCTTCGGGCTCATCGCCTTCCATGAGGGCGGCTATGACGAAGCCGCGCGGCTGCTCGGCTCAGCCCGCGACGGCTTGCTCGCGATCGGCGGCAGCCATGCCCAGCGCGACCTGTTCGAGCAGGCCCATGCCGAAAGCCTGATCCGGGCAGGCCAGCATGACCGCGCCGCCCAGCTCCTCGGCGAACGTCTGACGCGGCGCGGCGGCAACAACCTCTTCGCCGCCCGCCGGCTGGCGCAGTTGCGCAGCCGCGGCGCGGGGCGGCTCGCCGCGCTCGCCATCGCCTCGACACCGCTCGCCATCGCTCACTGAGATCCGGAAAGGACTCTCGCCATGACCACCGCGACCCTGACCCGCGGCTTCGCGCTGCCCTCGACCCGCACCGTGATCAACCTCGCCCTCGGCGGCTTTGCCGGCTTGGGTTTCTGGGAATTGTTCTCGGCCGTTCCGACCGCCTGGTTCGCCGAATATCCGCTGGAGCCGCCGGAGCTGGTGAAGTCGCTCTTCTTCCATCAGCTCGGCCTGATGATTTCGACGCCGACCGCCAAGCTGCTGCATTTCGTCACCGGCTTCCTGTTCTACCCGCTCGGCTACTGGGTCCTGACGCGCTGGGTGAAGAGCATGGGCATGCCGGCCGATGGCTGGATCTGGGGCGTGATCACCTACTTCATCGCGCTCGCCTTCTTCGCGCCGCTGGCCGGGCAGCATTTCCTGCTGAACGACGTGCCGCGCCTCTCCTTCATGAGCCTCGTCGGCCACGCGATCTACGGCTACCTCGCGGCCTATGTCTTCGAGGCGCTCGAAGCGCGCCGGGCCTGAGCGCAGGGGCAACGCCATGCTCCACAGACGCGCTTGCATCGGTCTCGCCACAGCGGCGCTGGTCGCCGCGGCAGCGGCAAAGGCCGAAGCGCCACGCCCGATCAACACGCTCGGCTCCGTGGAGGGTATCGCGATCCGCGGCTACGACCCCGTCGCCTATTTTCGCGATGGGGGGCCGCGGCCGGGCAAGCCGGAATTCGCACTCCGGTATGCCGGCGCCGTCTGGCATTTCGCCAGCGCCGAGCACAAGGCCCTGTTCGAGGCGGACCCGGAACGCTATGTGCCGGCCTATGGCGGGTACTGCGCCTATGGCACCTCGCGCGGCTATCTCGTGAAGATCGAGCCGGAGGCCTGGTCGATCGTCGATGGACGGCTCTACCTGAATTACGATCTCGGCGTGCGGGCGACCTGGCTCGGGCGGACGAAGACCTACATCGCCCGTGCCAATGCCGGTTGGCCACGGTTGACGGCGAGGGACATTCGCTGACGCCTTGCACGGCACCAGCCGACCGCCACGCAAGGCACCTGTTCGTCCGGGTACGCTTCTCAAGCCGGGAGCTTGCTCCTACGGTCACCGTCAGACACCGACGCGAACCCGGCTCAGGAAGGCTTCCATGGCGCGCCACAACTTCGTTCCGACCCGCTATTCGAACGTGCTCGCCACCCTGCCGCCAGTTTTGGAGATCGCCAGCGGCGACAGCGTCGTCACGACCACGCTGGATGCCGCCGGCTTCGGTGGCGATGGTGCGCAGCATGCCCCGCGCGGCAACCCGATGACCGGACCGTTCTTCGTCACCGGCGCCGAACCCGGCGACGCGCTGCTGGTCACGATCGAGAGAATGACGCCGAACCGGAAGACCGGCTGGACCTATTCGCCGCTGGCGCCCGGCGTGCTCGACCCTTCGGTCCTGGCTGAGCTGCCGAAGCGCGAGCGCCATGAATGGGCGATCGACGCCGAGGCCGGCACGGTGAAGCTGCTGGAGCCTTCCGCTCGCATCAAGGACTGGAGCTTCCCGCTCGCGCCGATGATGGGCTGCTTCGGCGTCGCGCCCGAGCGCGGCCAGGCGATCTCGACCGCGACCAGCGGCGCCAATGGCGGCAATATGGATTACCGGCTGTTCGGGCCGGGCGCGACGATCGCCTTCCCGGTCTTCGTCGATGGCGCGCTGTTCTTCCTCGGCGACGGCCATGCCTGCCAGGGCGATGGCGAGATCGCCGGCACCGGCGTCGAGACCTCGTTCGAGGTCGAATTCACCGTGAAGCTCCTCAAGAAGCAGAACCTGCGCTGGCCGCGCTGCGAGACCGAGACCGACCTGCTGGTGATCGCCAGCGGGCGCCCGCTCGACCAGCCACTGCAATTCGCCACGACGGAATTGCTGCGCTGGGTCGGCGAGGATCTCGGCGTCGATCCGATCGAGGCGAGCCATCTGCTCGGGCAGGCGGTGCGCTACGACATCGCCAATGTCTTCAACCCCGCCTATTGCGTCGCCGCCCGGTTGGAGAAGACCGAGCTGACGCGCGCCATGTCGTTCCGCAATCGGGGCTGAGCGCTCCATCCCTTTCGAAACGCCGACCTAGAAGACCGACCATGCCCACCGACAAAGCCGCCCTGAAAGCCGAGCTGCTTCAGGCGATCGATGCGCGCCGCGACGAGATCGTCGAATTGCTGCGCCGCTTCCTGCGCATCAAGAGCGTCAACCCGCCGGGCGATACGCGCGAGGCGGCGGCCTTCGTGCGCGAACTGCTCGATGCCGCTGGCGTGGCGCATCGCACCGAAGCCTTCGTGCCGGAGATGCCGAATATCATCAGCCGCTGGGAGGCCGGAAAGCCCGGCCGCCATCTCATGCTCAACGGCCATATGGATATCTTCCCGGTCACCAACGAGAAGCTCTGGGAAGCGGAGGTCATCGACGGCAAGATCATGGGCCGCGGCGCTTCCGACATGAAGACCGGGACGCTGGCCTCGATCCTCGCCTTCTGCCAGCTCTATCCCCACCGCGAGAAGCTCAACGGCGCGCTGTCGCTGACCGTAGTCTCGGACGAGCAGTCGGGTGGCCGCTACGGCACGAAGTTCCTGTTCGACGAGTTCGGCGACGAGATGGAAGCCGATTGCTGCCTTAATGGCGAGCCGAGCGGGCTTGCCAATCTGCGCTTCACTGAGAAAGGCACGCTGCGCTTCTCGCTCTCGGCCAGGAGCATCGGCGGCCATGGCGGCTACGCTCACCGGGCGCGCAACCCGATCGCGGATGTGAGCCGGCTCGTGACCGCAATCTATGACCGCTACCATCTCAAGCTCGCCGCGCTGCCGCCCGAGATCGATGCGGTGCTGACCTCGGCCGAGACGATCGCGGCAGCCGATCTCAATCTCGGCAAGGGTGCGGGCGATGTCGCAAGGCGCATCACCGTCAATGTCGGCATCCTGCAGGGCGGACAGAAGGCGACGCAGATCCCGACGCATTGCATCGCCCATCTCGACATGCGCATCCCGATCGGCTCCGACCGCGACGCGATCCGCGCCGATCTCGAAGTGCTCGCCCGCGAAGCCGGTTGCGAGATGGTGGTCAACGAGGATCACAGCTACCCGGCGAGCCTGACCGATCCGTTCGGCGAGATGGCCAATATCCTGCGCGGCAACATCCGCGATCTGCTCGGCCATGACGCGCCGCCGGTGTCGAGCCTGGGCGGCACCGATACACGCTACTGGCGCTGGCGCGGCGTGCCGGCCCTCATCTGCGGGCCATCGCCGATCAGCATGGGCACCGACGAGGAGCATGTCACCATCGACGAGGCGATCGCGGTGATGAAGCTGCATGTCGCCTGCGCGGTGGATTATCTCGGCTCGGCCGGCTCGGCGGCCGAGTAGCGCTCAGGCTGCGGGGACAGGCGCCGCTTCGGCGAGCAGTCCCTCGGCCTTGAGCTCACGCCAGAGCGCGGCCGGGACCGGCCGCGCGACGAGGTCCAGATTGCGCGCGACCTCCTGCGGCGTCACCGCGCCGAGCACGATCGTCGCCACAGCCGGATGGGCGGCGCAGAAGGCGAGCGCGGCTTGCGGCAGGGCGACGCCATGGCTGGCGCAGACGGCCTCGATCCGGGCGACGCGCGCCAGCACCTCGGGCGGCGCCGGCTTGTAATTGTAGAAGGCGCCGGGCTTGGCCCCGGTGGCGAGGATGCCGGAATTGAAGACGCCGGCGAGCATCACCGCGATCTTCTTTTCCAGCGCCAGCGGCAGGAATTCCGGCAGGGCGCCCTGCTCCAGCAGCGAGTAGCGGCCGGCCAGCATCATCACGTCGAAATCACCCGCGCGGGCGAAGCGCACGCACATCTCGGCTTCGTTGACGCCGACGCCGATCGCCTTGACCGCGCCGGATGAGCGCAGCTTCTCAAGGGCGCGATAGGCGCCGTCCATCGCTTCGGTGAAACGCTGCTCCATCCGGTCGCCATGGGTCCAGATATCGACGTCGTGGATCAGCAGGATGTCGATATGGTCGGTGCCGAGCCGGAGCAGCGACTGCTCGAAGGAGCGCATCGCGCCATCATAGGAATAGTCGATCACCGCCGGATGCGGCAGGCCGCCGGCATAGCCGGAGCCGTCGCCTTTCGGCTGGCCGGCCTGCATCCAGCGGCCGACCTTGGTCGAGATGATGACACTGTCGCGCGGCACGCTGCGCAGGGCCGCGCCGATGCGGTGCTCGGAGAGGCCGTGGCCGTAGAGCGGCGCGGTGTCGACGAGGTTGATGCCGGCCGCGAGCGCGGCTCGGACCGTGTCCTGCGCCGTGACCTCGTCGAGATGCCCGTAGAGATCGCCGAGCGGGGCGCCGCCGAAGCCGATCAGGCTGGGGGCAAGCCCCGCGAAGGGACGGCCACGCGGAACGGAGCCCAGAATCGTCCCGGATCGGGGGAGTTCAGCAGGGTTCGTCATAGCTGGTCCACAAGGCAGAAGGGAGCGGCAGAGTTGCGGATCACCCGTAGGCGCGCAAGTCCGCCCTCGCATCAGGCCCCGACCTTGGCGAGCACGTCGGCGCGCAGGAAGCGCTCGATGAACAGCATGAACAGCACCGAGGGCACGAGCAGGATCAGCGCCGTGATCGAGGCGACCTGATAGTTGCCACCCATCGCCGCGTTATAGAGCAGCAGCGGCAGTGTCGTGACCTGCGGCACGCCGACGAAGAAGGTGCCGGTGAACTCGTCGAGCGATTCCAGGAAGACGAAGATGCCGCTGGCGATGATGCCGGGAGCGGCGAGCGGCAGCGTCACCGAGAAGAAGGTCTTGAGCGGCGAGGCGCCAATATTGCGCGCTGCGAGTTCGAGATCCTTGTCGACGGCGGCGAAGGCCGCAGCCGCGATCCAGACCGAATAGACCAGGCCATGCGCGGCATGGACGAGCACTACGGCGAAGACCGTGCCGTTGATGCCGATATTGTAGAAGACGCGGGCGACGTTGATGTAGATCGCGACCGACGGAAAAGCCTGCGGCAGCAGAAACAGCACCATGAAGAAGGCGCGCGCCGGCAACTTCAACCGCGCCAGCGCATAGCCGGCCGGGATCGAGAGCGCGAGCGCGACGAGTACCGTCAGCACCGCGATCCAGACGGAGGTCGCGAGCGAGGCCATGGCATCGCCGGTCGGGCGGAAGACCTGCTCCCAGTAGCGCGTGCCGTAGACGACCGGCAGCTTGTAGGGTGTGTACCAGCGCTCGGCGACGGACCAGAGCGCCAGATTGACCAGCGGCCCGATCAGGAAGAAGGCGAAGGCCGCGAGCGCGAAGGCCGCCAGGACCATGCGCAGGCCGGAGACGGCCCGGATCATGGCGTGCCCTCCTTGGCCATGCCGCGCTTGAGGTAGATGATCGCAGCACCGGCCGAGATCAGGTAGGTGATAACGCCGAGCGCGTTCGCCGTGGCGTAGTCGCCATAGGCGTTGATGCGGAAGGCCATGTCGACGGTCAGCATGGTCGGCTGCGAGCCGGCCACCATCATCGGCACCGAGAGCACCGAGAGCATCGTCACGAAGGAGAGGACGAGCGCGACGAGGAGCTGCGGCATGACCTGCGGCAGGGCAAGTTCCACGAGGACGCGCATGCGCGAGGCGCCGAGGTTGCGGCCGGCCTCCAGCGTGGCGCGGTCGAGCGAGGCGAGCGCGCCGGCGAGCAGCAGCGCAACGAAGGGCGTCTGCTTCCAGACGAAGGTTGCGATGATGCCGCGCCAGTCGAGGAAGCTCACCGCCTGCAGCGGCTCCATCAGCCCGAGCGAAACGAAGGTGTTGTTCATCAGGCCGTTCTTGGCGAGGAAGGTGCGCATGCACTGCGCCGCGACGATGAAGGGAATGAAGAGCGGCCAGCGATAGAGCGCCTTCAGCGTGCCGACGATGTAGCGGTTCTCGCCGAGCGTCAGCGTGCCGGCGATGATGATGGCGGCGAGCCCGGTGAAGAAACAGGAGGCGAGCACGATGACGACGGTGAAGACGACGTCGCCGGAGTAGAGCTCCCAGGCCTTGCCGAAGGCCTGCAGCGAGAAGCCGCCCTGCGGCCCGGTGAAGGCCGAGATCAGCGAGAAGCAGAGCGGATAAAGGAACAGCGCCGCGACGAGCGCGAGGCCGGGCGCGATCAGCAGCAAGGCGAGGTTGCGTTGGGACAGGCTCATGATGAGCGGCGCTCTCCGCGACGGATGGTCAAATGGATATCCGGAACCGCGAGGTCATCCCGGACAAGCGGCGAAGCCGCGCCGATCCGGGATCCATGCCTGAACCGTTCCGGAATGGATCCCGGGTCTGCGCTTCGCTGCGCCCGGGATGACACGGTGTTTCTCCGCGTCATCCCGTCAGGCGAACCTCAGTTCGCGACCTTCTTCTCGTAGCCCTCGAGGATGTCGTTGAAGTAGGGCGCGATCGGGAAGGGCTTGCCGTTCTTGGCGAGCTCGGCCGGGGTGACGTCGGTGAAGAGCTTGTCCCAGGCGGCCTTGTCGAGCTTGCCCTCGAGGTTCTTGGCGTCGATGCCCGGATACCAGTTGAACTTCTTGACGATGCCGTCGGCCTGGACTTGGGGGCTGGTCGCGAGCGCGATGAAGGCCTCGGCCAGCTTCTTCTGGGCCGATTTCTCCGGCACGGCGTAATACATCGGCTGGCCGGGCATGCCGGGCGAGACGAGCTTGAGCTTCATGTTCGGGGGCAGCTTGCCGTCGGCCTGCCAGGAATAGAACATGTCGACCCAGACCGGGCCGATCGCGATCTCGCCGCGGTTCAGCATGTCGAGCGTGCCGGCATTGCCGGGGGTGATCACGGCGTTCTTGTTGAACTCCTTGAGATCGGCGAAGGCCTTGTCCCAACTGGCCTTGGTGGCCGCGTCATAGGGGCCCTTCATCAGCTTCTCGGCGTCGCCGCCGAAGGCATAGACCCAGCCGGCGACGAAGGAGACGCCGGACATACCGCCCTTGATGCCGTTATAGCCAAACTGCTTGGGGTTCTTCTTGGCCCAGTCGGCGAGCTCGGCGAAGGTCGCCGGCGGCGTCTTGACCATGTCGGCATTGTAGGCGAGCGCGGTCTGCGACTGGAACATCGGGATGACGAAGCCGCCGACATCGGTGCCGAGCGCGTTCTTGGCGGCGTCGCCGGTGGCGAGCTTCGCCGTCTCGACATTGCCCGTGTACTTGTTCAGCAGGCCTTCCTTGACCATCTGGCCGGCGGCCTTCTGGTGGATGACGACCACGTCGAAATCGGTGGTGGCGGCGCCCTTCTGGGCGTCGAGCTTCTCGTAGATCTTCTGCGAGCCGGAATCGCCCGGGCCGGTGCCGACCGAGACGACCTTCACGCCCGGATTGGCCTTCTCGAACATCGGCCCGAGATAGTCCTTGACGTAGTCGACCATGTTCTGGTCGCCGGCGGAGGCGACGTTGAGGGTCTGCGCGGATAGCGGCGATGCCACGATCAGCGCGGCGAGCGAGCAGGCAAGCGTGATGATGCGCATGTGTCTGACTCCCTGTCAGGCGGCAATCCCGGCCTCGGCCGCCGGGAAGATGTGAAGGCGCTGCAGCGGAATGCGCAGCCCGACCTTCGTTCCGAGTTCGTGACGGGCGACATCGTCGACCGTGATCTGGCGGCCGGCGGCTTCGACCTTGTAGCGGTAGATGCCACCGGGATAGGCGCGCGCGGCGATGGTGCCGGGCACGACGAGATCGCCACCGGCAGCCGCTGCATCATGCGCGTCGAGACTCGCGACGTCGTCGCGGAAATAGGCGAGCGCCTCGCCGGCCGGCAGAGTGGCCGCGGCGGCGCCCGTCAGCGTCGCGCGGGCATCGCCAGCGGAGACGGAAGCCTGGGCCTCGCCGCTGGTGATGCTGAGCGGGAGAACGTTCTCCGCGCCCATGAAATTGGCGACGAAGGCGCTGGCCGGGCGGTCATAGACCTCCTCGGGCGTGCCGACCTGCGCGACGCGACCGGCCTGCATGATGACCAGCCTGTCGGCCATCGTCATCGCCTCCTCGCGGTCATGGGTGACGTGGACGGCGGTGAGGCCGAGCCGCTGCTGGATGGCGCGGATCTCGTGGCGCATCACCATGCGGATCTTGGCGTCGAGATTGGAGAGAGGCTCGTCGAGCAGCAGGATGCCGGGATCGATGGCGAGCGCACGGCCGAGCGCGACGCGCTGGCGCTGGCCGCCGGAGAGCGCCGTGACCTTGCGGTCCTCGTAACCGGCAAGGCCGAGGAAATTCAGCATCTCGCCGACCTTGGCGGCGATCTCGGCCTTCGACTTGCCGCGCAGCTTCAGGCCATAGCCGATGTTCTGGAGCACGGTCATATGCGGCCAGAGCGCATAGGACTGGAAGACCATGGCCATGCCGCGCTTTTCCGGCGGCAGGCCGGCGACATCGCGGCCGCCGACGACGATCGAGCCATCCTCGACCGGGACGAAACCGGAGAGCGAGCGCAGCAGCGTGGTCTTGCCGCAGCCGGAGGAGCCGAGGAGCGCGGTGAAGCTGCCGGGGGTAAAGTCCAGATCGATCCCGTGCAGCACGCGCGTGCCGCCATAGGCGACCTTGAGGCCGCGCACGCCGATGGCCGCGCCGCTACCCGCTCTGGCTTGCGTTTCCGGCTGCAAGGCGCCTACTCCCCCGGTTCTGCTCTTATCGCCTGACAATGGAATATTTCTTCCATCGTTGGCTCAGTTGAAATAAACGTTACGCACGGGGCGCAGTCTATGCAAGAGCTTTGTGAAACTCGGATGACAGCGCGGATTCATTCTCTCTGGCTGATGCCGGCGCCTTCCGATGAAGCGCTGCTGGCCGGCATCGTCAGCGAGTTGTCCGGCCGCTTCGGCACCCCGCTCTTCGCCCCGCACCTGACATTGCAGGGCGACACGGAGACGACGCCAGCCGTGCTGGAGCGCGCCGTCACGACCGTCGCGGACACCGTCGAGGCCTTCTCGGAGCCGGTCACGGCCGTCGAGGGTATCGAGAGCTATTTCCGCTCGTTCTACGCGCGCTTCGCCGCCTCAGCCCCGCTCACGACGCTGAAACGTACGCTCGACCCGGAGGATTCCACGCCTTTCATGCCGCATGTCTCGCTGCTCTATGGGGCGGTCGAGCCATCCGCGAAGGCGGCGGCGATCACTGAGATCGGCGCCCGCCTCGCGGGACGCACCATCCGCTTCGACCGGATCGGCATCGTGACCTCCGGCCAGGATGTGCCCATCGCCGACTGGCGGGTTGTCACGAGCATCGCACTGCGGTCGTAGTTCGCGCTGCGTTACAAAACGGCGTGTCATCCCGGACGCAGCGAAGCGGAGATCCGGGATCCATGCCGGAACCTATTTTGGAAGCGCTCTGGCATGGATCCCGGGTCAAGCCCGGGATGACCAGGTGTTTCCGAGGGAACCCATAAACCCCGCACACAAAGCGACTACTCCCCCGTCAGCTCCCGATTGCGGCGGCTGACCTCGTCGCTGTAGCGCTTGATCGCATGCGCCTCGCTGAGAATGCCGACGAGGCGGCGGCTGTCGCGATCGGCGACGACGGGCAGCGCCTCGCTCTCGGCCGCCTCGAACAATTTCAGCGTGTCGCGCACCGACATGTCGGCGAGCAGCATCCGATCGGGATTGCGCAGGAGATGACGCACGGTACGCGGCGCGGGCTCCGCCGCCGCCTCCTCGTCCAGAGCCGGGTCCGGCTCGTAAAGCGCGCCCGGCGGCACCATGCCGGCATAGGCGCCGCCTGGACCGACAGCGACGAGGTAATTGGTCGAGCCCGGCGGATATTTCAGCCGCGCCTCGGCGATGGTGGCGTCAGCCGCGATCTTCGGCACCTCCAGGCGCATCATGCTGCCGGCGGTGAGATCGCGCATCCAGCCGACATCATGGGCGCCGCGGATGCTCTCGCCGCGCAGATGGAAGCGCCAGGTCGCGAAGGAGAAGCCGAACAGGCGGCGCGTCACCAGCGAAGCCGCACCGGCGGCGCCGACCACGGCCAGCGTCAATTTGAGATCGCCGGTCATTTCGAGCGCGAGCAGCGTCATCGTCATCGGCCCGCCGACGATCGAGACCGCGAGCGAGCTCATGCCGACCAGCGCGAACAGCGTCTCGTGCCCGGCGAGGTTCGGAAAGGCGAGCGTCAGCAGGCCGATGAAGAGGCGCCCGGTCAGCACCCCGAGCAGGAGCGAAGCGAAGAACAGGCCGCCACGGAAGCCGGAGCCGATCGAGACCGATGAGGCCAGCGCCTTGGCGACAAGCACCAGCGCGAACAACCCCAGGCTGGCATCGATGCCGAGATAGAGATTGATCGCGCCATGGCCGGCCGAGAAGACCGAGGGGTTCCAAATCGCCAGCACGCCGACGAGGAGGCCGCCGAAGGCCGGCCTGAGCCAGGTCGGAATCCGCGAGCGGCGGAAGCCAGCCTCGACGAAGGCGGCGGCGCGCAGCACGACGATGCCGACGAGACCGCAGGTGGCGCCGAGCAGGACGACCAGAGGCAGGTTCGCCATCGTGATCAGGCCGATCGGGGGGACCTCGACGGCGAGCAGTGCCGGCGCGAGCACGCTGTGGGTGACGGTCGCCATGAAGGTCGCGGCCATCACCGGCACGAAGGCGGCGATCGAGTAGCTGCCGAGGATCAGTTCGAAGGCATAGAAGGCGCCGGTCAGCGGCGCATCGAAAGCCGCGCCGATGGCGCCGCCGGCCGCGCAGCCGACCATCAGGCGCATGTCCGCCCGGCGCAGCCGCAGGCGCCGGCCGATATGCGAGGCGAGCCCGCTCGCGGCCTGCGTATAGCCGGCTTCAAGGCCGACCGACGCCCCCGCGCCGCTGGAGCCCATCGTCTGGAGCGCGACGAAGACGCTGTCGCGCAAGGACATACGCCCGCCATGCAGCGCATTGGCCTCGATCGGGTCGATCGGCTGCTTGCGGCGGCGAAAGAACAGCCAGGAGGCGCAGCCGATGGCGAGGCCGCCGAGAACCGGCCCGACAATGGCCCGCCAGGGCGGGATCGTCGTGGCGATCGAGAGCCGCTGACCAAGCGGCAGCCCGAAGATCACTTCATGCAGGAGCTGCGTCGTGAAGGACATCGCTAGTACGACAAGCCCGGCGAGCACGCCGACCACGCAGGCCAGCACCACGATGCCGATTTCGCTGGAGCGGACGAGCGCGCGCCAGCCCTGCGGCGCATCGCCTGTCCCGGCCGGCGTTTCGGTGGCTTTCACGGTGATCACGGCAAGGCCCATCAGGCTCGTTCGTCACGTCCGCCCGCGGTCGCATATCGAAGCGGCGGGAACAAGACGAACTGGCGATGGCAGCCTTGCCCCGGCCGCAGGGCAGTTAGGAAATGGGCACCGCAAGCCCCGTCTTGACCCGGTCCATGGCGACGAAGGAGCGGAACTTGCGGATGTTCGGGTTGGCGAAGAACAGTCGCCGCGTCAGCGCCTCATAGGCCGCCATGCTCGGCACCAGCACGACCAGCATGAAATCGACCTCACCGGTGACGTAATAGCATTGCTGCACTTCCGGCGCGGCGAGGAAGGCGCTCTTGGCCGCATCGATGTCGGGCGCGGTCTCGCTGACCAGCTCGATTTCGACGAAGAGCGTGATCGGATGGCCGAGCGCCGCTGGGTCCACCACCGCGACATTGGCGCGGATGACGCCGTTCGCCTCCATCCGGCGGATGCGGCGCTGCACGGCCGGCGCCGACAGGTTGACGCGCTCGCCGATCACCCGCTGCGGCGTGGTGTTGTCCTGCTGGAGGATGGCGAGGATCGCCCGGTCGAAAGCATCGAGATCATGAGCAGTCGGCTCGGCCATACCCCATCCCGCGAAAGAAACTTGCAAGGCTTGCAGCCAAATCCAGCGCCTTTTTCACTCGCGATGCAATATCCATTCGGGCATTCAGCCAGACGAGGCCACCATGTTCCTGCTCAACCATCATCCGGACTACCGCTCCGCCCTGCATCCGGAGGATGTCGAGACGCTGGGGCCGGCCGGGGCTGACGCGATCGCGGCCCATCTCGCCGAGCGGCCGAACCATGTGCCGACGCCGCTCCACAGCCTGCCGGGGCTCGCAGCGGCGCTCGGCATCGGCGCGCTCTTCATAAAGGACGAGGGCCAGCGCCTCGGGCTCGGCAGCTTCAAGGCGCTCGGCGGCGCTTATGCGGTGATCCGGCTCGCGCTGGAAGCGGCCTCCGAAAAGCTCGGCCGCCGGCTCGGCGACGCCGACATGAACGACCCCGCCGTGCGCGACGCCGCGGCCGGCATGACCTTCGCCTGCGCGACCGACGGCAACCATGGCCGGTCGGTGGCCCAGGGCGCGCAACTGCTCGGCGCCAAGGCCGTGATCTTCGTGCATGGCGGCGTCAGCGACGAGCGCGTCGCGGCCATCGCCCGCTTCGGCGCCGAAATGGTGCGCGTCGACGGCACCTATGACGATTCCGTGGTCGAGGCGGCCCGCGTCGCGACCGAACGCGGCTGGACCATCGTCTCCGACACCTCCTGGGAAGGCTATGAGCGCATCCCCGGCCTGGTCATGCAGGGCTACACCGCCATCGCCCGCGAGGGGCTGGCCCAGATGCAGGAGCGGCCGAGCCACGTCTTCGTGCAGGCTGGCGTCGGCGGTATCGCCGCCGCCCTCGCCGCGCAGATGCAGACCAGCTTCGGAGAAGAGCGGCCGTTTTTCACCGTGGTCGAGCCCTCCCGCGCGGCTTGCATCTTCGAGGCGGCCAAGAACGGCAAGCCCGGCAAGATCCCGCATGGCGCGCCGACCGTGATGGCGATGCTCGAATGCTACGATCCCTCGCCGCTGGCGCTGCGCGTGCTCTACCGCTCTGCGGATGCCTTCCTGACGGCCGAGGATGCCGATGCGGTGGAAGCGATGAACCGCTTGGCACGACCGACCGCTGGGGACCCGGCCATCGTTGCCGGCGAAAGCGGCGGAGCCGGGCTAGCCGGGCTTCTGGCGGTCCTGCGCGATCCGCAGGCGCGCGCGGCGTTGAAGCTCGACGGCAGTTCCCGTGTCTTCCTCGTCAACACCGAGGGGGCAACCGACCCGGCGCGCTATGCCGAGCTCGTCGGCCTCAAGCCGGAGGAGGTCGCATGAGCGCGCCGTCCGGCGCGCGTCTGACGCTGCATTCGCAGAGCCATTCGCCCTATGCGCGCAAGACCATCGTCTTCGCACATGAAGCGGGCATCGCCGACCGGCTCGCGATCGTCGATCAGGAGACCAGCCCGACCAACCGCAACCCCGAGGTTTTCGCCGTCAACCCACTCGGCAAGGTGCCGGTCCTGGTCACGCCGGAAGCAGGCGCGATCTTCGACTCGCTGGTGATCTGCGACTATCTCGACGGACTGCATGACGGCCGCCGATTGATCCCCGCCGAGGGCAGCGCGCGCTGGCAGGCGCTGCGCCTCCATGCGATCGCGCAAGGGCTTTGCGATGCCGGCATCGCATTGCGCTGGGAGACCCTGCGTCGGCCGGAGCATCTGCGCTATCCCCCCTTGAGCGAGGGGCAGACGGCGAAGCTCGTCGAATCCTTCGACGTGCTGGAGCGCAACGAGAGCTTCGAGGAGCCCGTGCATATCGGCCATATCGGACTGGCCACGGCGCTCGCTTGGCTGGAATTCCGCAACCTCCCGGATTTCCGGACCGGGCGGCCAAGGCTGACACACTGGTACGAGGCCTTCTCGCGACGCCCCTCGATGCAGGCGACCGCCTATCACGGCGAGACGCAGGACCGGCCGGCGGCGCGGGCCATTGCCGGATGACCCACTGACGTCGTAGCACAACCCGGAGCGCGGCCCCCTCTGCGGCCGCGCCGGAGGCCGTGCATGAAGCTTCGTCCCGACACGCTGGCGATGACCGCCGTCCTCGCCATGCTGACGGCGCTTGGGCCGCTCTCGACTGATTTCTACCTGCCCTCCCTGCCCGAGATCGCGCGGGTGATGCAGACGGATGTCGCCGGCGCGCAGGCGACGCTGTCCTCCTTCCTGTTCGGCTTCGCGGCCGGGCAGATTTTCTGGGGGCCGCTCTCGGACCGGCTTGGACGCCGGCCGGTGCTGCTGGCGGGCCTTGCCCTGTTCGGGGTCGCGACATTGGCCTGCGCCTTCGCGCCCTCGATCGGGGCGCTGACGCTGGCACGCGCCTTCCAGGCACTCGGAGCGTCGGGCCCGATCGTGCTCGGCCGCGCCATGGTGCGCGATCTCTATGACGGGCCGCGCGCCGGGCGCGAGCTCGCGCGCATGGGCATGATCATGGGGCTGGTGCCGGCGATCGCGCCAGTGATCGGCGGCGTGCTGCAGGTCGCCTTTGGCTGGCGCTCGACCTTCTTAGCCTCGCTCGCCTTCGGGCTGGCGCTCGCGGCCGTCATCGTCACGGTGATGCCGGAGACGCTGCGGGCGCGCTCGCCGCAGCCGCTCTCCCTCTTCGGCATCTTCCGGGGCTTCGGCACGCTGCTGCAAAACCGCGCCTTCCGCGTCTATGTCGCGCTGACGGCGCTCGCCTATGCCGGGCTCTTCGCCTTCATCTCGGGCTCGTCCTTCGTACTGATCGGCGTCTACGGGCTCTCGCCCATCGAATACGGCTTCTCCTTCGGCTTCGGCGTGCTCGGCTACATCACCGGCACGATCATCGCGCAGCGACTGGTCGGACGGCGCGGCATGGACGGCGTCATCGCCATCGGCGTCAGCTGTCTGGCCGGCGGCGGGCTGGCGATGCTGGTCGGCGTGCTCACCGGGTTCGGCGGCGCGGCCAGCGTCGTCGTGCCGATGGCGCTCTATGCCTGCGGCGTCGGGCTGACCATGCCGCAGGCCCAGGCCTCGGCGATGATGCCCTTCCCGGATCGAGCCGGCGCGGCCTCCTCCTTCAACGGGCTCTGCCAGATGCTGCTCTCGGCCTGCGTCGGGCTGCTGGTCGGCCACCTCTTGAAGAACGCCGCATTGCCCTTGCCGCTGGTGATGTCGGCGCTGGGTGTGGCGGCGCTCGTCCTGTTCCGCGCGTCGCGCGGCATCCGGGCGGCGAAGGCCTAGACCTCAGCCACCGAAGAGGCGCTCGAAGAAGTTCTTCTCCTGCGGCGCCGGGCGGACCCAGCCGCTGTCGCCCTGAGGCTGGGCCTGCGCGGGAACCCGTGCGTCGGCGACCGGCGCGCCATCGCCGATCGCCTTCGGCGCGCCCTGCCAGAGGCCGCCGGGCAGCGGGACGGGCTGGGCGCCGGCATGGGCCGCCTTCATGTACTTGCCCCAGATCTCGCCGGGGAGGCCGGCGCCGGTGACGCGTTTCATCTTCGAATTGTCGTCGTTGCCGACCCAGACGGCGGTGACGAGCTTGGCGGTGAAGCCGACAAACCAGGCATCGCCATAGTCCTGCGTCGTGCCCGATTTACCGCCGACCTGCCAGCCTGGAATGTTGAACTTGCTGCCGGTGCCGCCATTCATCACGCCGTTGAACATGGTGTTGATCATGGCGAGGTTCTGCGGCTGGATGACCGGGCCGAGGTTCGCGGCCTTGCGGGCGTAGACGACCTTGCCATTGGTCTGGCGCACCTCGCGGATGACATAGGGCAGGACCGACTGGCCGCCATTGGCGAAGGTCGCGTAGGCGGCCGTCAACTCCAGCGGCGTCACCTCCGACGTGCCGAGCGCCAGCGACAGATTCGGCTGCAGGGCCGAGTTGATGCCGAGGCGCTGCGCCGTGCGGATGACCTCCCGGGGCGTCACCTCCTGGATCAGCCGGGCGGCCACCGTGTTGAGCGAATGCTGCATCGCCGTCGCGAGCGTCACCGGGCCGCGATAATTGCGCGAATAGTTTTCCGGCTCCCACCCCTTGATCGAGACGGGAGCGTCGTCGCGGATGGTATCGGGCGTCATGCCCTTCTCGATCGCGGTGAGATAGACGAAGGGCTTGAAGGAAGAGCCCGGCTGGCGGCGAGCCGCCGTGGCGCGGTTGAACTGGCTCTTGGTGTAGTCGCGGCCACCGATCAGCGCGCGGATAGCGCCGTCAGGCGCGAGCGAAACGACCGCGCCCTGAGACGCATTGAGTTTGGAGCCTTGCGTCGACAGCGCATCGACGAGCGTCGTCTCGGCTGAGGATTGCAGCTTCGAATCGATCGTGGTGAGGACGGTGACGTCGCCCTCAACCGCGCCGATGAAATCGTCGAGCACGTCCATGACGTAGTCGGCGGCGTAGTTCACCGAGCCGGCGCCGACGCGCTCGGGCACCTCGGCTGGTGCGGTCAGCGCGGTCTTGGCCGCGGCCGGCGTGATGAAGCCCTGATCGGCCATCGCGGCGATGACGAGCTGGGCGCGCTTCTCGGCCAGATCAGGATTGCGGTTGGGCGCGAGCCGGGACGGGGCCTGGACGAGCCCGGCGAGCATCGCAGCCTCCGCGATCGTCACCGAACGCGCCGACTTGTTGAAATAGCGCTGCGCAGCCGCCTCGACGCCATAGGCGCCGGAGCCGAAATAGACGCGGTTCAGGTAGAGCTCGAGAATCTGATCCTTGGTGTAGGTGCGCTCCAGCCAGAGCGCCAGGATCGCCTCCTGGATCTTGCGGGCGGCCGTGCGGTCCTGCGTCAGGAAGAGGTTCTTGGCGAGCTGCTGGGTCAGGGTCGACCCGCCTTGGGCGACGCCGCGCCCGCGAAGGTTGGTGACGAGCGCGCGGGTGATGCCGATCGGGTCGATGCCGAAATGCTCATAGAAGCGCCGGTCCTCGATCGCGACGAAGGCGCGCGGGAGGTAAGGCGGAATCTCGCCGATGGTGACTGTGCGCCCGCCGGTCTCGCCGCGATTGGCGAGCAGCGAGCCGTCGGCGGCGAGGATCGCGATGTTCGGCGGCCGCTTCGGCACGGTGAGCTGGTCGATCGGCGGCAGTTGCGAGGCGTGATAGGCGACGAGCCCGCCGACGCCGATGGCGCACCAGAGGCCGAGCACCATCGACCAGTAGAACAGGCCGCCCAGGAACGAGCGGCGGCCGCGCCGGCCACGGCGCTTGCCGCCACCTCCGCCACCGCCACTCTTGCCACGCTTGGGCGGGTTGCGGAGCTGCCGGCTCGGCTCGGGCTGCGCCGGAGCGTTGCGGAAACGGGTGGGGCGATCGTCAGGAGAAAGGCGCATGTCACCGTCCACGTGGCGCTCGCCACGCTCATAACCAAAGGAGGGCTCGCGCCGCTCGCCTCGTGCAATCCGGTCGTTCATCCTGCCCCGTTTTCGGCCGCCATGCCGCCTCGCAAATGCGGTCAGGTCACACAGGATTCAAACATGGCGCTTTTAAGGGTTCGTAAAGCGTGCAATGCGGCAGGAGCTGCATCGCTGTCGCGAGAACGTGATTAAACTTGCAAACGCGCAAACGGAATCGTCATCAACCGGGCTGTTGCGCAAATTCAGGCAGCTCGCCTAGAACCCTGCCGACAAGATCCGATCCCGATCGCAGAATCTGAACGAAGGACCCCTGCATGCAGTCTCTGTCCCGCTACGCGCCCTACACGCTTGGCCTGCTCCGCATCTTCACCGCGCTGACCTTCATCTCGCACGGCACGCAGAAGCTGTTCGCCTTCCCGGTCGCTCCGTCCTGGGGCATGCCGGCTGCGATGAGCCTGCCCTGGACTGCCGGCGTGCTGGAGATCGTCGGCGGCGCCCTCGTCCTCGTCGGCTTCCTGACCCGCCCGGCCGCCTTCGTCCTGTCGGGCCTGATGGCCGTCGCCTACTGGATGGCTCACGGTTCGAAGGGCTTCTACCCGCTGCTGAACGGCGGCGAGGCCGCGATGCTGTTCAGCTTCATCTTCCTCTACATCGCCACGGCCGGCCCTGGCGCCTTCGCCATCGAATCGCGCAAGGGCTGAGGCCCAGACCGCTCGGAAACAGGAAAGGCCCGCTTCCTCGTCGGAAGCGGGCCTTTTTCATATCTGAAGCAGGCGGATCAGACCGCCGCGGAGATCCAGCGCGAGAGATCGCTCTTGGGAGCGGCGCCGACCTTCTGCGAAGCGAGCTTGCCGTCCTTGAACAGCATCAGCGTCGGGATCGAGCGGATGCCGAACTGGGCCGGAATCTGCTGATTCTCGTCGACGTTCATCTTGACGATCTTGACCTTGCCGTTGAGCTCGGTCGCGATTTCCTCGAGCGCCGGGCCGATCATGCGGCAGGGACCGCACCATTCCGCCCAGAAATCCACCACGACCGGCTCGGAGGACTTCAGGACGTCGGCCTCGAAGCTCGCGTCGGTTACCTTGCTCGTTGCCATGACTGGCCGCCTTTCGGTTTCAATGGGGGGCAATGCCACCCTTCGCCAGCGAAGCTATGAACGCCGGCCCCCCGGGTCAAGGCGCGTGCACCGCAGAGCAGAAGTGAAGCCGGCGCGTCACGAGCCGCCCGAGACCAGGCCCGCCCCGACATTGATTGCCATCGCCAGGATCGAGGTGTTGAAGATGAAGGTGAGGATCGAATGCACCAGCACGATGCCACGCGCATGGCGCGTGCTCACGCCGACATCGGAGGTCTGGGAGGTGCAGCCGATCGTGTAGGAGAAATACAGGAAATCGACATAGTCCGGGTCGCCCTTGCCCGGAAAGTCGAGGCAAGGCTCGGCCTTGCCGCCGCGGTAATAGATGCCGGCATAGTGCAGCGTGAAGAAGGCGTGCAGCAGCGTCCAGGAACACAGGATCGTGACGCCGCCGAGCGCGAGATGAATGCCGCGCTCGCCCGCCGGAATGGTCCCGATGCCGGCGAGCTGAACCGCGATCGCGGCCAGGCTCGCACTCGCCGCGAGACAGGAGATCACGAGGATGGCGACGGCTCCTTCGTCCTGCTGCTCCGCCCGCGCCCGAATCTCGTCGACCGTCTCGGTGAACATCGTCGTCGCCAGCAGACCGAGATAGAGGATCGCGCCCGCATCCCAGGCCACCAGCAACCGCGTCGTCCAGCGCCATTCGCCGGGCAGCAACAGGGTCAGCACCGCCCCTGCGGCAAGCGCGATCAGCAGGCGCGGGCGCAGGGACAGGGAATGCGGCACGAATCTCATGGCGTGAACGCTCCCTCGGCGGAACCGGCGCCCTCACCGGCCGCCAGCGCAACGAGCGCGGCATCGAGCCGGCCGGCATCGAGTTCGAAACAGGTGAGGCTCGCCGTGTAGATCGCCAGCGCCCGCACGGCCCGGCCCGGATAGATCTCCCGCATCAGCGCGGCATAAGCCGCGAGCTGGGCGATGGTCGTGACGGGAATGGCATCGACGTCGCGCGGAGGACGGGCCGTGGTCTTGAAATCGGCGACGACGACGCTGTCCGCCGTGACGGCCAACCGGTCGATCCGACCGGACACGACGCGCGATTCGCCATCCGGCAGGCGGATCGAGCCGGCCACGGGAACCTCGGCGAGGCCGTCCGCAGCAAAGAGCCCGGCCAATGCCGGGGCCGCCAGCAATTGCAGGGCATCGGCAACGATGCTGGCGCGCCTTTCAGGCCGCAAGGCTCTGCCGCGCGCTTCCGCCAGAGCTTCCGCCGTCGTGAGGCGACGTGCCTCGGGAACGCTCGGCAGGATTTGCAGAAGAAGATGCGCCAGCCGGCCTGCCGCCGCCGCTTCGGCGAGGAAGGGACCGTCGCCCGGCCGCTCCTCGCCGTCGGCGGCGGTGAGCGCGCTCGACGGCTTCAGCGGCGGCAAAGGCTCGGCCTCTCGTGCGGCAGGCTTCGTCAGCCAGGGCGGGACGACAAAAGACGTCGGCTCGCGCTCTGGCTGGGTCTCCTCCGCCACCGCCGACGGCGGCGAAACCATGAAGCGCAGCATCGCCTCGTCGCCCTCGCCGGTCCGCTTCAGGCCGACATCCGACTGCATCAGCCCCTGCTCGATCATCGCATACCAGCTTCCGGGCGGCGCCTCCCCTTTTGGCTGCGCGCCACAGACGATCAGGCGGTCCTCGGCGCGGGTCATCGCGACATAGAGCAGCCGGTGATGCTCCTCGACCATCTGCGCGACCACCGCGGCCTTGGCCGCCTCGGTCGCCTGGACATCCTCCGCCGAGGCCGGCGGCCAGAGCGGTACGAGTTCGCCTGACGGTGTCGGCACGGCCAGAATCTTCGGCAGGCGCCGCGCCCCCGGTTCGACGCCGAGATCGGCGAGGATGACGATCTTCGCCTCCAGTCCCTTCGAGCCGTGTACGGTCATGACGCGGACATCGCCGGCGCTGGCCGAGAGATCGCGTTTCACATCGGCGGCGCTGCCGGCGACATGCTGGAGGAAGCCGGCGAGCGAGGGGCCATAGCGGCGCTCATGATCGAGCGCGGCGTTGAGGAAAGCGTCGAGCGCGTCGCCCGCCTCGGCGCCAAGCCGGGCGAGCGCGAGATTGCGCCCGCCACCGGGGCCGAGCAGATTGGCGAAGAAGCGGAACGGTCCCTGCCGCCCGGCCTGCTGCGTCCAGCGGACGAGCTTCGCCTCGGCGGCGCCATAGCGCGGCTCGGTTGCGGCGGCATCCTGCAAGGCGGCGCGCAGCGCGCCCTTGCGGGTGGGCGCGAGCCGCAGAAGATCGTCGTCGTCGAGATCGATCAACGGCGTCTTGAGGGCGGTGGCGAGCGTCAGATCGTCGTCGGGCAGGAGCAGGGCGCGGCCGAGCACAACGAGGTCCTCGACCGCCGGATGTTCTGCCAGCGTCAGGCGATCGCGCCCGGCGACAGGAACCTCGGCATCCTTCAGCGCCTTGACGATCGCCTCGAACAGCGCCCCGCGCTGGCGCAGCAGGATCATGACGTCACCGGCCGCGAACGGATGGCCGAGATCGTCGCGTCGGTCACGGTGCCAGCGCTGCAAGGTCCGCGCGATGCGCTCGGCGAGCTTCACCGTGCCGCTGCGCCGCTCCGGCGCGTCGACCGGCGTCGTCCAGGCGTCGGGCGGCTCGCCGGTGTCATTGGCGGCGAGCGGCCAGATATCGACGGTGCCTGGTGCGTTACGGCGGACCGTGTCGTGGATTTCCGGCCGCGCCGCCCCGTCGAAGACGAGGCCGCGCGCATGCTCCGGCAAGGCGAAGACGGCATCGACCGCCTGCATGATGTCCGGCGCCGAGCGGAAGGAGGTATTGAGGCTGATCGCCTCGAAATCCCGCTCCGCCGACCGGATGCGATTGCCCAGCGCGCGACGCTCCTCGCCGAAAGCCGCGGGTGCCGCGCCCTGGAAGCCATAGATCGACTGCTTCTCGTCGCCGACGACGAAGATGGTGCGCGGCTTGGCCCGGAGGTCGCCGCCGCTGGTGAACTCTTCCGCCAGCTTGCGCAGGATCGCCCATTGCGCCTCGCCGGTGTCCTGCGCCTCGTCGAGCAGGATGTGGTCGATGCCGGCATCGAGCTTGTAGAGCACCCAGGCGGCCTCGACCCGCTCCAGAAGCGAGCGCGTGCGCGCGATCAGGTCGTCATAGTCGAGCAGCGAGCGCAGGCTCTTCTGGCGCTGGTAGGAGGCGAGCATGCGCGTGACCAGCAGGGCAAGCGCCGCGCTGCGATCGCGGATGGCGACGGCGTTCAACTGCTCGGCGGCGCCGAGCAGGCAGGCGGCGAGTGCCTCCAGCGTCGCCAGCAAGGCGCCGTCGAACTCGGATTTGCCCTTGCCGCGGATATTGGCGTTGATCGTGCCGGCCTCGGTGATGAAGCCGCGCCGGCAGAAGGCGACGGGGTCGCCATCGTCCTGCCCGGCGAGCAAGGTCCGCAGATTCGCCGCAACGTTCTGCCGCGTGGCGCTGCCGGCCTGAAGGGCCTCGATCAGGGCATGAAGCCCCGGCAGCGCCGCGAGATCGTTGCGGAAGCGCGTTCTGATCGCATCGGGCGACAGATCGGGCGCAATGCCGAGAAAGGCGGCGATGCCGGCCGTCACCGCTTCAGGATTGCGGGCGCGGCCATCCGCCCCGCTGAACAGGGCGCGCTGGCGCAGCGCCTCCTGGAACATCGTCTCGAAACTGTCCTGCGCCGCGAGCCGGGCAAGGAGATCGAGCGCGCGGGCTTCCGGCCCGTTCGGCTCGGCCGCGACGAGGGCGAGCAATTCCCGGCGCGCCGCGCGCAGCATCTCGGCCTGGGCCAGATCGTCGGCGACCTCGAAGCGCGGCGGCACATTAGCCTCGAAGGGCGCCGCCTGCAGCACGCGGGTACAGAAGGCGTGGATCGTCTCGATGCGCAGCCCGCCCGGCGTCTCCAGCGCCTGCGCGAAGAGGCGGCGCGCCTTGGCTCGCTCGGCCATCGCCGGCACCCGGCCGGTGAGCTTCGTGAGTTCGCGACCCAGCGCCTCGTCGGAGAGCGTCGCCCAGGCGCTCAGCGCCTTGAAGATGCGGTTCGCCATATTGGCGGCCGCGGCCTTGGTATAGGTGATACAGAGCATCCGGCCGGGCGCGACGTCGTCGAGCAGCAGCCTGAGCACGCGGTTGACCAGCACATGGGTCTTGCCCGAGCCGGCATTGGCCGAGACCCAGGCGGAGAGGCCGGGATCGGCAGCCTGTGCCTGACGCTGATTGGTCAGCGGCGGGACGATCCAGCCCGGCTTCATGCCTCGCCCCCCTCGTCACCACCCGGCGCGGCCGACCATTCCTTGACGCGGGCGAGATGGTCAAAGGGACTGGCATAGCGGATATAGTCGGGCGCGCGGCGCGAAACGAAAGGTTCGCGGCCTGACCGCAAGGCGTCCAGATATTCGAGCAGGCGTTCGAGATGGCGCGCGGCGACATCGGCCAGCGGCTCGCCGTCGAAATCGAGCGGCTTGTCCTTGGCCCAGCCCCTGGGATCGTGATGGAGCTTCATGTAGAGCACCGCCGCGACCGGCGTTGGCCCCGCCAATCCCTCGAAGCCGGCGCGGGCCGCAAGCTCCGCTTCCAGCGTCAATTGCGGGGCAAAGCCCTTCTCGACCTGCGCCTTGCTCGGCGGCGCACCGGTCTTGAAATCGACGATGCGCAAAGCCGGCTCGCGCGTCAGTTCGATGCGGTCGGCCCGGCCGCTCAGGCGGAAGCTGCTGCCATCGGCGAGCGGGAAGCTCGCGCCGGTGAAGAGTTCGACGCCGATCTGGGCGATGTCATCGCGGCGACGCTCCTCCCAGCGGATGAAATGCCCGGCCGTGAGCAGGAAGCGTGGCCACCAGAACGCCTTGACCTCCGGCACGTCGTCATAGGCGCGGAAGAGCCGGGCGCCGATGCCGACCAGTTGGCCGAGCGCATCGGCCGGCAGCCCCTCGGGATAGGTCGTGGTGAATTCCTCGACGATGCCGTGCAGCAGCTTGCCGCGGTCCTGCGCGGTCGGGTCCGCCACGAGGTCGTCGAGCGCATCGAGCTTCAGGATCTTGCGGGCGTGGATCTGGTAGGGGTCGCGATAGAGCGTCTCGACCTCGGTGACGCTGAGCGACAGCGGCTGAAGATCGCGCGGCGGGCGCGGCGCCGGGCGGCCGATCGGTTTCGCATCCGCAGGCGCACTGAGGACGCCGGCCAAGGTCCGCAGCTTGGCGCCCTCGTCCACGGCCTTCGTCCAGACTGCCTGCGGCGTGACCGCCTGCAGGCGCTGCCAGAAGCGCGAGGCGATGGTCTCGGCCTCACCGGCCTTGCGCGGGCGCGTCAGCGTGACCTCAGGCGCCAGCGCGGCCAGGACGAAATCATGCGCGGTCTGGCCGACGCGCCGCTCGGGCGGCGACAGGCCGAGTTCGGCGCGCATCGGCCGGTTGATGAAGGAATCGGTTGTGGTCTGCGGCGGCCAGACGGTCTCGTTCAGGCCGCCGAGCACGACATGGTCGGCCTCCAGCAGGCGCGCTTCGAGCAGGCCCCAGATCGCGACGCGCGGATAGCCCGGCGCCGCACGCTTGACCACGGTCTCCGCCAGCAGACCATCGAGGATGGCGACGCAGTCGCGCGCCGTACCGCCCGGCGGCATCACGGCCTCGGCGCCGGCAAGCTCGTCGAACAGCCCGGCCAGCGCCTCGCCATCCGGCCCCACGAAGGCGAGCGGCGCGCCGGCCCTGCTCAGGCTGAGGGCAGTGACGGCTTCGCGGGCCGCCGTGACAAGCGCGGCCAAGGCCGGCTTCTCAGCCGCGAACGCCTCGCGCAAGGCGGCGCTTGCTGCGCCGAGCGCATGCAACACTTCGACGGCGGCGGCACGGTCCTCCGCTGTCAATCGCCTGCGCGGGCGCGGGACATGCCCGCCCTCGCGGATCGCCTCCCAGTTACCGAGAGCAGCCTCCAGACCCGGCATTCCGCGGCCCACGGCCTGGCCTCGCCAGGTCCCGATCTCGAGCGCAGCAGCGCCCCGCACCAACGCATCCCGGCCGAGCCCCAACCGGCAGAGCGGGTGGGCGAGCAACGGCACGAGGGTGACCGGCGCCATCTCGGCCAGCACCGCCTCGAGGATCAGCCGCAGTAGCGAACCCGCCGGCCAACGTCCGAGCGGCAGGCCAGCGGAATCGTCGACCTCGACGCCCCAGCGCTTCAGCTCCACGGCGACGCGCTCGGCGAGGCCGCGATCCGGTGTCACCAAAGCCGCATGGGCACCCGGCTGTTCCAGCGTCTCGCGCAAGGCGATGGCGACGATCAGCGCCTCTTCGCGCTCGTCGGCCGCCTCGACCACGCGCAGACCCGCGAAGCCTTCCGCCGCCATGGTTTCCGGGATGCGGGCGCCGACATCGGACCAGAGTTCCGTGACCGAAGCGGGCAGCATTGCCTCGCGCAGCAGCGCGGCGCGAGCCCCGCGCACGGCATCGGGCTGCGAGAGTTCGCGGACATCGTCGCGCTCAGCTCCGAGCGTGTCCATCAGGTGATGCAGGGCCGCCTGCGGATGCGACGACGCGGGCTCCCTGGCGATCGCGTCCCAAGCGCGCTGCTCCAGCCCGAGATCGATGCCCGGCAGGACCACGGCGCCATTCGGCAGGCGGGCGATGGCAGCGAGCAAGCGGGCCGTGGCCGGGACTGTACCGGTCGAGCCGGCGGCGATGATCGGCCCCGTCGCGCCGCCGCAGATGAGCCTGTCGCGCTCGGCGGCGAGCATGCGGTTGCGGAAGGCGGCCGGATCGCAAGCGCCGCGCTCGGCGAGGATTTCCGGCCAGGCCTCGCCGAGAATGGCGAGGAAGCCAGCATTGAGCTGCCAGACCCGGTCGAAGCGGGCGGCATCGAGCGTGGCCAGCCGCTCGACCGATATGCCTTCCGTCTGCATCTGGTCGAGCAGCGCGGCGAGGTCGCCGGCAAGCCCATAGGCTTCGGCCAGCGTCGCCGGCACCAGTGCGGGCTCGCTCGGATCGAGCCGGAGATGGTTGCGGTTGGCGGTGCGGCCCCAGGCATCGACCAGCCGCGTCAGCAGCATGCGGCGTTCAAGCGGCGCGATCGGGGCGAGGCGTTCCTGCGCCCAGGCGCCCGCGCCGATCAGCGCGGTCTCGGCCTCGTCGACATCGCCGAGCGGGACGATACGCGGGAGCAGCAACGGCCTGCCACCGAGCTTTCCCGCGAGGATCGCGGCGAAGGCGCGGGCGGCGCGGCGCGTCGGCAGGTAGAGCGTCGCGCGCGCCATCGCGGCGGGATCGGCGGGGTCATGGACCGGCCCGAGCCGGCCATCCAGCATCGCCTGCGCCAGCACCTCCAGGAAGGGCGCGCCGGCCGGGATGCTGAGCAGGTTGAGCTCAGGCATCGACCGGCTGGTCGGCGGCAAAGGCGGCCTCGGCCGGCGCGATCGCCTCCGGCCGGTCGACATGCAGCCAGCGGCCTTCGAGGACATGGCCGGAAAGCCGCCCGCGCGCGATGGCCCGGTCATAGAGCAGGTTGAACGAGAACGAGGCCGGCGTATCCACGAAGAACTCCGGCGTCACGATCCCGATGCCGGCATAGACGTAAGGCGCGGTCGCCGCCGCGCCGCGTCGCGTCAGACGGCCTTCGTCGTCACGGAAGAAATCGCCGGGGCCGTTGAAACCGACACTGCTCTCGCGCTCCGCCAGCAGCAGCAGCATATCCATCGTCTCGCCGTTCCAGGCCGCGGCCATCGCGCCGAAATTGGAGATGCCGCGCTCGCTCCAGAGCGAATCCGAATTGACGCTGAAGAACGGGCCGTCGCCGAGCAGCGGCAAGGCCTTCTTGGCGCCGCCGCCGGTTTCGAGCAATTCACCGCGCTCGTCCGAGATTGTGATACGCGGGCGCACCCGGCCGGCGAGATGCGCCTCGACCTGCCCGGCGAGGTGATGGACGTTGACGATCGCGTCCTCGACGCCGGCATCGGCCAGCCGGTCGAGCGCATGGTCGAGCATCGCCTTGCCGCCGATCTTCACCAGCGGCTTGGGCAGCGTGTCGGTGATCGGGCGCATGCGCTGCCCGAGGCCGGCCGCCAGCACGATCGCCCGGTGGATCGGCGGCGAAGCGGTTGTGGTCACGCGAATCTCCTGAAACGGGCGAATGGCCTTCCATAGCGCGTCATGGTCGGGCTTGTCCCGACCATCCACGTCTTCATGGCGGCGGAGCGGTGATCGAGACGTGGATGCTCGCCACAAGGGCGAGCATGACGGAGCCTTCTCACGACGTCTCGAACAGCTTCGGCATATGCGCCTGATACCAGGCCTTCAGCTCTGCGAGAGCGGGGTGATCGAGATTGCGGCGCAGATAGCCCTCGATGCGTGGCAGGTGCTTCAGGTAATCCGGCTTGCCGTCGCGCCTGTCGAGACGGGCGAAGATGCCGGCGATCTTGGTATTGCGCTGCGCACCGAGGATCGCATAGGCGCGGGCGAAATCGGCGAGGTCGAAATCCGGCGTATCGGCCCGGCGCGCCGCGCCATAAGCCGCAAGCAGCCGCAGTTCCAGCGAAGCCGGGACATCGACGCGCGCATCCTGCCCGAGCGAGGCGAGGTCATAGGCAGGGTGGCCGAGCACCGCGTCCTGAAAGTCGATCAGGCCGAGCTTGGCATGGCCCTCGCGGCCTTCCAGCCAGATCAGGTTGGGCGAATGGTAATCGCGCAGCGTCCAGGTCGCGGGCTGGGCGAGGATCTCGTCGAAGAGCTTGCCCCAGATCCGCGCGAACTCGGCCTGCGTCACCGCCGGCAGGGTCACTCCGGCGATATGTGGCGCATACCATTCCAGGATCAATTCGGCCTCGATCGCCATGGCCTGACGGTCGTATTCGGGGATGGCGTGATCGCGCCCCTCCGCGACCGGCAGGATCGCGGGCAGGGTGTGGCGGTGGAGATCGGCGAGCAGCCTGGCAGCGGCCTCGTAGCGCTCGGCGATCGGCCGGCGCTCGGCATCGATCACGCCCTCGTTGCCGAGATTCTCGATGACGAGCAGGCCGGCGGTCAGGTCCTCGGCCAGGATGTCCGGCGCGGAATAGCCGAGCGAGCGCAGGCCGCGATCCATCGCGACGAAGGCCTCGACATTCTCGGCGAGATGGGCGAGCGCGCTATAGGGCTTGCCGAGGCGGATCGGCGGGCCGTCCGGACGCGGTGGCGAGATCATCAACACGGATGTCTCGCCATTCGGCCGGGTCAGGCGCTCATAGGCGCGCGTCGAGGCATCGCCGAGCATGAAGTCGCGACGGGCCTCGCCCCAGCCGGCAGCGTCGAGGAGCCGACGCGAGGCAACGGCAATCGCCACGCGCTGCTTCCAGAGGACGCCGCCCGAGAGATCGGCGATGCGGCCGGTCTCGGGATTGTCGGGGTCGACGTCGAGCACGATGTCGAGGCGACGTCCGGCAGGCAGGCGAGAGCCGGCCCGGTCCGGCCACTCGACCAGCATGATCAGGCGATCGATATCCTCGACCAGCCCGATATCGTCGAGTTCGTCGGGCGAGCGCACGCGGTAGAGATCGGCATGCAGCACCGTGCCGTGTCCCGTCTCGTAGCTCTGAACCAGCGTGAAGGTCGGGCTCGGTGCCTCCAGTGTGGGATCGCGGGCAAGCTCGCGCAGGATGGCGCGGGCCAGCAGCGACTTGCCGGAGCCGAGATGGCCGGAGAGCGCGACGATGTCGCCGGGCTTGAGGATGGCGGCGATATCGGCGGCGAGGCGCAGCGTCGCCGCCTCGTCCGCCAGCAGAAGCCGGTGCGTGCCGGCCTTGCGGGCTTCTTCCGTCATTCGGCGGCATCCGAGAGCGGTACGCCCTGCGCCGGGAAGACAGCAGTCACCCGGGTGCCGCGGCCCGGCGCGGAATCAAGCTCGACATGGCCGCCATGGAGCTCGACGATCGAGCGGACGATCGACAGACCCAGGCCGACGCCGCGATGGCTGGAGCCGAACGAATGGCTCTCGAAGCGCTCGAACACCTTCTCCATCACCTCGGCCGGGATGCCGCGGCCCTGGTCGGCGACGGTGATGCGGATGTCCCCGCCCGTGCGCGTCGCGTTCACCGTGATGGTCTGGCCGGCGGAGGAGAAGCCGATGGCGTTGGAGAGGAGGTTGAACAGTACCTGGCGCAGGCGCTTGCCATCGGCCCGCAGCGGGCCGGTGCGCGCATCGATCTCTACCTTCAGCTCGACCTTGCTGTCGGTCAGCCGGTCCTGCAGTCCCGAGGTGGCCTGCGCGATGGCCTCGGCGACGTCGACATCCTGGATCTCGAGCGTCAGTGCGCCGTTGTCGATCGTAGCGAGATCGAGGATGTCGTTGATGATGGCGAGCAGCGCGCCCGACGAGCGGACGATATGGGAGGTGTAGTCGCGCTGCTTCTCGTTGAGCGCGCCGACCGTCTCGGTGCCCAGCAATTGCGCGAAGCCGATGATGTTGGTGAGCGGCGAGCGCAATTCGTAGGAGACATGGTGGACGAAATCCTCGCGCAGCCGCGAAATCGTCTCCAGCGCCTCGTTCTTCTCGGTCAGCGCCCGCTCGACATTCACGCTGGCGGTGACGTCGGCGAAGGAGATCAGCGTCGCGCCGTCCGGCAACGGCGCCGCGGCCATGTCGAGCACGGTGCCGTCGCGCCGCTCGATGCGGCTGCTGTAGTCCTCGCGGGCATCGCGCACGCCGGTGACGACGCTGTGCAACTCGCTCCAGACCTCGTCCTGCGGGAAGAGCGGCCGACAGAGCCGGATGACCTCGTCGATATGCGGAGCGCTCGCCGCGAGATCGCCGCCCTGGATGCGCCAGGACTGGGCGAAGGCCGGGTTGGAGAGCTTGAGCCGCCCGTCCGAGCCGAACACCGCAACGCCTTCGCGCAGCGAGTCCAGCGTCTCGCGCTGGGTGCGCGAGAGGGCGTTGAAGCGCGATTCCAGCGTGAAGCGCTCGGTCACGTCGTCATAGAGATAGGTGACGCCACCCTGCGGATTGGGGCTGGCGACGACATGGATGGTGCGCCCGTCGGGCAGATACCACCAGTCCTCGCTGGCGCGGGTCGCGGTGTAGGCCGCCTGCGCCGCGGCCTTCCAGCTGCGGTAGTCGCCAAGCTCGGGCAGGCGCCGCTCGGCGCGCAGCCGGTCGAGGATCTCGCCATCGGTCGGCTGGCCGTCGAGGAAACCGGCTTCCAGAGACCAGAGCGCATCGAAGCCGGAATTGCGATAGACGAGGCGCTGGGCGCCGTCGAAGACGGCAACCGCCGTCTTGAGCCGGTCGAGCGTACGGACATGGGCGTCCATCTGGCGCTGAAGATCGGCCCGGATCGCCTCGAGTTCGCTCATGTCGATGGCGAAGCCGGCATAGCCGGTCGCGGTCGGCAATTCCATGATGTCGAGCGTGCGCCGCTGCCCGGAGACCACGGCCGGCGCCCGCAGGGCGAAGGTCGCGCCTTCGCGCCGCGCCCGTGCGGCGGCGTCGCGCTCGGTACGGTCGAGCAATTCGAGCCCGCTCTTGACGACGGCAGCCGTGTCGGCAGCCTCGACGGCGCGGCCATAGGCGGCGTTGACCCAGGTCAGGCGGCCATCGGCGTTGCGCATCCAGGCCGGGTGCGGCAGCCCGGCGAGCAGGCTGGACAAGGCCGCATGACCGGCCGTCACGCGTTCGAGCTCGCCGCGGAGCGTCATGACCTCCGCCCGCTCGCCCGTCACCTCGCGGAAGCGGATCACCGCGCGGCCGGCGACGGGGCGCCCCTCGACATCGATGAAGGGCCCCGCCTTGCTGCGCAGCGTGACGTTGAAGGCCTCACCGCGCTGCTTCAGCGCGTCTGTCGCCAGTTCCAGGCGCTTGGCATCGGCCGGCGGCGCCCAGCTGCCATAGGCGAGAGCGAGCGTCGCACCGGGAGCCCCGAGGAAGCCGCTGTCACCCTCGAAGACGGGCTCGGCATTACGACCCTTCCAGCTCACCACCACCTGCGGATCGGCCGCAAGCAGGATGGAAAGCCGTTCCTGGTGGCTGCGCGCCGCCTCGAGGTCGGCCGCAAGCTTGGCCTCGCGCTTCTGCCAGCGCGTGCGCTCGCGCACATAGATCAGCGATGTCGTCGTGGCGAAGGCGGTCAAGCCCACCAGGACCAGCGACAAACCACCGGAACTCATGGCGTCGACGGGAACCGGAGCCAGCCATTCGCTGTGGGCCATGGTCGGAACGGTGACTGACGCCGCCGCCAGCGCGGGCAGCAATGCGCGCGGCCGCCAGCCGCCATCTCGCCCCTGTCGCCTCGCCCGTGCCATTCTTACGTCCGTCGTCTCTCCGGCGACCTCAGGCCGCCCTGTCCATCGGGCCCGTCGGAATCGGCCGGGGGAGCTGGCAGGGCTGCCATCTCCGGAGGGGCCGATCCACGCTCGCCACCACGCCAATCACATCAGAGCTGTGTTCCGGCCCGCGCATCGCGGCAACCGAATCAGCCCCACTCTAATCATCGCCGGACTCCGTCAGGAAGTGCTTAATGCCAGGTAAATCGTCCGTTTTTCCGGACGAGCGGAGCTTAAGCCCGCGATCGTCAACCAGTAGATGCTTCCGGCCACAGCAACACAATTTGTAGTGCCACCGGCAGTGATTCCTGGAAGGCACAACCATGAAAAAAGGCCCGGCTGACGCCGGGCCTTGCGATGGTCAGCGCTTGAGCGCGTGTCAGTAGCGGTAGAGTTCCGGCTTGAACGGACCGGTCACGGGCAGGCCGAGATACTTGGCCTGCGCATCGTTGAGCACGGTCAGCTTGGCGCCGACCTTGGCCAGATGCAGCGCCGCGACCTTCTCGTCGAGATGCTTCGGCAGCGTGTAGACCTTGTTCTCGTAATTGGCGTGGTGGTTCCACAGCTCGATCTGGGCGAGCGTCTGGTTCGAGAACGAGCAGGACATCACGAAGGACGGATGGCCGGTCGCGTTGCCGAGGTTCACCAGGCGGCCTTCCGAGAGCAGGATGATGCGCTTGCCGTCGGGGAACTCGATTTCGTCGACCTGCGGCTTGACGTTATCCCACTTGAAATTCTTCAGGCCGGCGACCTGAATCTCCGAGTCGAAATGGCCGATGTTGCAGACGATGGCGCGGTGCTTCATCGCGCGCATGTGCTCGACGGTGATGACGTCGAGGTTGCCGGTGGCGGTCACGAAGATGTCGGCGCGCGGAGCGGCGTCCTCCATGGTGACGACCTCATAGCCCTCCATCGCCGCCTGCAGGGCGCAGATCGGGTCGATCTCGGTGACGAGCACGCGGCAGCCGGCCTGACGCAGCGAGGCGGCCGAGCCCTTGCCGACGTCGCCATAGCCGGCGACGGCCGCGACCTTGCCCGACATCATGACGTCGGTGCCGCGGCGGATGGCGTCCACGAGCGACTCGCGGCAGCCATAGAGGTTGTCGAACTTCGACTTGGTGACGCTGTCGTTCACGTTGATCGCCGGGAAGGGCATGCGGCCGGCCTTGGCCAGCTCGTACAGGCGGTGCACGCCCGTCGTGGTCTCTTCCGAAACGCCCTTGATGGCGGCGCGGGTCTTGGTGAACCAGCCCGGATTGGCCTTGAGCTCGCGCTTGATCAGCTTGAAGAAGATCGTCTCTTCCTCATTGCCCGGCTTGTCCAGGAACTCGGCCTTGCCGGCCTCGGCCTCTGCGCCGAGGATGATCAGCATGGTCAGGTCGCCGCCATCGTCGAGGATCATGTTCGGCGTGCCGCCGTCGCCCCAGGTCGCGGTCTTCAGCACGTACTCCCAGTATTCCTCCAGCGTCTCGCCCTTGATGGCGAAGACCGGGGTGCCGGACGCTGCGATCGCGGCGGCGGCATGGTCCTGGGTCGAGAAGATGTTGCAGGAGGACCAGCGCACGTCGGCGCCGAGTTCCTTCAGGGTCTCGATCAGCACGGCGGTCTGGATGGTCATGTGCAGGCAGCCGGCGATGCGGGCGCCCTTGAGCGGGGCCTTGCCCTTGTGCTCGGCGCGGATCGCCATCAGGCCCGGCATCTCGTCCTGGGCCATGTTGATTTCCTTGCGGCCGAAATCCGCAAGCGAGATGTCCTTGACGATGTAATCCGACACGGGGGGCTCCAATCGCTCAGCCTGAATGATGGCGCGCTCTCTAGCAGCGCACGGAGCGGATGGCAATCAAAGATATAAAGATGTCTTTATATGATTGACGCAAGTCAGATTGGATACGTCAAAGCCACCCGCTGCCGCGCAAGCGCCGTAACGATATCCGGCTGCGCAGAAGCTCGATAAAGAAGCAGCCAACAAGCAGAAGCGAAACAATTCCGGCGACGATCTCGATCCAGCCGAAGATCGTCGGCATGGGCCTATTCCCCCTCGCCGAACTTGTCGGCGATCAGGGCCGCGAGCGCATCGAGCGCGGGCTTCGCCTCGGCGCCCTTGGCGACGATGGTGATGGTCGAACCGATGCCGGCGCCGAGCGTCAGGACGCCCATGATCGAGGTCGCACCCACCGTCTCGCCACAGCGGCTGACCGTGATGTCGGCCTCGTAGCGCGCGGCGCATTGCACGAATTTCGCCGTGGCGCGGGCGTGCAGCCCCTTCTTGTTGACGATCTCGAACTCGCCGTAGAGCGCGCCGTTGGGGATTTCGACTTCGGGGCAGTCGCAGTCTTCGTCCATCCGCCCCTCTCGGCGTCGTTACTTGCCGGCCAGCACGCGGCTGGCGACCGTGATGTATTTCCGTCCCGCATCCTGCGCGCTGGTGACGGCTTCGTCGAGGGTCTTCTCCTCGCGCACGCTGGCGAGCTTGATCAGCATCGGCAGGTTGACGCCGGCCACGACGTCGATACGGCCCGGCTCCATCACCGAGATCGCCAGGTTCGAGGGCGTGCCGCCGAACATGTCGGTGAGAATGATGACGCCGCGGTCGGTCTCGACCTGCTCGACGGCCGCGATGATGTCGCGGCGGCGGCTCTCCATGTCGTCATCGGGAGCGATGGCGATGGTGGCGAGGTTATTCTGGGGGCCGACGACGTGTTCGAGCGCAGCGCGGAACTCCGTCGCCAAATGCCCATGCGTCACGAGGACCAGTCCGATCATTCAATCCAGCACCGGAGAGCGCCACAAGCGCCCGGACAAGGTCGCGGTTTATGCGTCAGGAGCGCGGTATACGCAAGCCGTCGACCGTCAAACTTGTCGAAATCGTGGTTAGCGCTCGGCCTCTGTGAATAAGTCCAGCGCGTTCAACGCAAGTCTCTCGTCGCCGGCGCGCCCCGTCATGCGCAGGCGCGGGAGGTCGATGCCGGCGAGGTTGTCGACGAGATCCTCCGGCTCCGGCATCCGCGCCGGCTCCTCGGCAGCCAGATCGACGATGAGCCGGACCACGATCGCGCCCGTATGCGGCTCGGGCGTGAGGCCGAGCCCACGCCGCTCGACGATCCCCTCCAGCGGCGCGACGGGCCGTGCCAGCAGCCGCCCGCCCTTTGCTACAAGCTCCACGCGATCGTCGGCGACGAGCCTAGCGAAGCGGCCCGCCTGCGAGGCCAAAGCGATCAGCGCAAGCGCGAGCGTGGACTTGCCGGTGCCCGAAGCGCCGCGGATCAGAATGCCGGCTTCGCCGACAGCGATGACGGTCGCGTGGATACGGGTTCGCTCTCGCATGGGCATCGCGGCCATCCCGGCCTCAGGCCGCATGGGTATAGGCTGCCGGCAGGCAGACGATGAAGCGGGCGCCGAGGCGCTGTGCCTCGCCATCCGGGCCGATCGGCCCCAGGCGGTTCTCGGCCCGGATCGTGCCGCGATGCGCCTCGACGATCTGGCGCGAAATCGAAAGGCCCAGGCCGGAATTCTGGCCGAAGCCCTCGTTCGGGCGGTCGGTATAGAAGCGCTCGAAGATGCGCTCCAGCGCGTGCGGCTCGATGCCCGGCCCCTCGTCCTCGACGGTGACCAGCACGTCGTTGGCGACGCGCGAGAGCATGACCTTCACCGGCTTGTCGGCCGGCGAGAAGGAGCGGGCATTGTCGATCAGATTGACCAGGACCTGGCCGATCCGGGAATCGTGGCCGAGCACGAGGAAGGCGTCGTCGCCGAGGCGCTGGCTCCGCCGGTCGCTGCTGAGTTCGATCTTGGGCTGCCCCTCGCGCCGCGTCTCGTTCTGGATCGTCACGACGGCACCGAGCACCTGCGCGACGTCGACCGGGGCGGAATCGTTGCGGGCCAACTCGGCATCGAGCCGCGAGGCGTCGGAGATGTCCGAGATCAGCCGGTCAAGCCGGCGGACATCGTGCTGGATCACCGCCATCAGCCGGCCACGGGCATCGTCCGTCTTGGCGCGCGGCAAGGTTTCAACGGCGCTGCGCAGCGAGGTCAACGGGTTCTTCAGTTCATGCGCGACATCGGCCGCGAAGCTCTCGATCGCTTCGATGCGGCTGTAGAGCGCCTTGGTCATGTCGCGCAGCGTGCCGGACAAATGGCCGATCTCGTCATGCCGGCTGCTGAAATCCGGGATCTGCTCGCGCGACTTGACGCCGCGGCGCACGCGCTGGGCGGCGTCCGCGAGTTTGCGGATCGGCTCGGCGATGGTGCCGGCGAGCAGGATCGAGAGCACGATCATCACGCCGGCCGCGACGGCGAAGACCTGGAAGATCGCGAAGCGCTCGGCGGCGATCACCGCATCGATGTCGCCGCCTTGCGTCGAGAGCAGCAATGCGCCCTTCACCGTGCGGAAGCGCTGCACGGGCACGGCGACCGAGACGATGGTCTGGCCGCGGGTGTTGACGCGCACGACGCTCGCGGGCGCACCGTTCAGAGCGCGAGCGACCTCCGGATAGGACTTGCCGTTGGCATTCTCGAAATCGTCATAGGCCGGGACATCCGCCTTGCCGAGGCGGTTGCGCAGCATGTTCCAGGTGCGCTCCAGCAGCGGCGGCTCGTCAGGCTCGCCGACGCGCGGCAGATCCAGGCGCAGCACGTCGCCGCGCGAATAGAGGCTGCGCGAGTCGATAGTGAGCATGCCGTCCTTGTCATAGACCCGCGCACGGGTCTTGGTCGGCGTCACCAGGCGGCGCAGCAGCGGCGCGACCTTCTCGGGATTGATCGAGAAATCGAGCGGGTCCTCGGCGATGCCGGCGCTCTCGCCGGCCTGGAGCTGCAGCAGCTTGTCGGGATCGATGGTGATCGTGTCGATCTCGACCGTCGCGGAGGACGCGATCGCGCCGGCGATGATCTCGCCCTGGGTGAGCAGGCTCTGGACGCGCGCCTCGATCAGCCCCTCGCGGAACTGGTTGAGGTAGAGGAAGCCGATCAGCAGCGCGACGAGCCCGCCGAGATTGAGGACGAGGATGCGTCGCGTCAGGCTGGAGGCGGCGCGCAGCGAGATCGCGCGCGCCAGGCGCCGCCAGGCGATGCCGATGCGGCGACGCAGCACGGCGCGCCAGCCGGCGGGCGGCGCGGACGCTCTAGCCTCGTTATCGACGGTTGCCATAGCTGCGGCTTGCTTTCCGCTCGGGATGACGGCGGCGGCTAATCCGGCACGCGCGCCTTCGAAGTCTTCGGCCTTATCGCATATTCGCTGACGCGGACCTGCGGTTCTTCACGCGAACCGGCACCCGCTTCGCTCGAAAATGTTCCAGCCTCAGACTTCCTTGAAGCGATAGCCCACGCCGTAGAGGGTCTCGATCATGTCGAAATCGGCATCGACCTGATTGAACTTCTTGCGCAGGCGTTTGATGTGGCTGTCGATGGTGCGGTCGTCGACATAGACCTCGTCGTCATAAGCCGCATCCATCAGGGCGTTGCGGCTCTTCACCACGCCCGGACGCTGCGCCAGCGACTGCAGGATCAGGAACTCAGTGACGGTGAGCGTCACCGGCTCGCCGCGCCAGGTGCAGGTATGACGCTCCGGATCCATGCGCAGCAGACCGCGCTCCAGCGCCTTGGCATCCTCGGTGCGGGGAGCGGCAGTCGCGTCCTTAGCGCCGGCACGGCGCAGGATCGCCTTGACGCGCTCGACCAGCAGGCGCTGCGAGAACGGCTTCCGGATGAAGTCGTCGGCGCCCATCTTCAGGCCGAAGAGCTCGTCGATCTCCTCGTCCTTCGAGGTCAGGAAGATCACCGGGAGATCGGATTTCTGACGCAGCCGCCGCAGCAGCTCCATGCCGTCCATGCGCGGCATCTTGATGTCGAAGATCGCGAGATCGGGCGGGTTCTGCTTCAGCCCGTCGAGGGCCGAGGCACCGTCCGTATAGGTCATGATGCGATAGCCCTCGGCCTCGAGGGCGATCGAAACCGATGTCAGGATGTTGCGGTCGTCATCGACCAGCGCAATCGTTGGCATAAGGCTTTCGTCTCTTGTTCTCGTTGCAATACAGGGTTCCCCTCCCGCGTGAGAGGGGCCAAAGCATGGCGGCAATCTAGCCGGGGCGTGGCGATTTGCCTATGACCCCGTATCACAGGCCGGAAATCGGAGTGAGGTTCCATGGCCAAGGCCGCCAAAGACGTAATTCAGCCGATGGACGAGGCGGTCCGTGCGGAGGCCAAGGCCCTGCTGCGCGAGGCGCGCTCCGCCGCTCTGGCCACGCTCGGCCCCGATGGCCACCCCTCCGCGAGCCTCGTCGGGCTCGCCACCGACATCGACGGCACCCCGGTCATCCTGATCTCGGGCCTCGCCGCCCACACCGCCAACATCGCAGGCGATCCGCGCGCTTCGCTCTTGATCTCGCCCGGCGGCAAGGGCGATCCGCTCGCCCATGCGCGGATCACGTTGAAGGTCCGCGCGCGCAAGATCGAGCGCGAGAGCGAGGACGGCGCCCGCATCCGCCGCCGCTATCTCGCGCGCCAGCCGAAATCGGCGCTCTATGCCGATTTCCCGGATTTCGCCTTCTTCGCCCTCGACATCGAAGGGGCCAGCCTCAATGGCGGCTTCGCCCGCGCCTTTGCGCCGACGCCGGCCGACCTGATGAGCGACCCTGCCCATGCCGCGGCGCTTGCGGAGGTCGAGGCCGGCGCCGTCGCGCATATGAACGAGGACCATGCCGACGCGGTCGGCCTCTATGCGACGGGGCTGCTCGGCGCCAAGGCCGGAGACTGGCGTGCCATCGGGCTCGACCCAGACGGACTCGATATGGCACTGGGCAGCGCGACGCTGCGCCTGCCGTTCCCGGCCTCGGTGGACGGCCCCGGCGGCCTCAGGCGCGTCCTGGCGGAACTTGCCACGAAAGCGCGCACCCAGGCCGCGTGACACCCCGAAAATCGCCTTGGAAACAGAACGGCCGCGGGACCGCGCGGCCATTTACCACAGGTTGAAATTCAATCGATTTAGGAGCCGACGCAAGGTCATCAGGTCTTTTCAATGACTTGAGCGAAAGGCCGCATCGCCGTAAAGACCCATCGTGGCCTCACGGCCTCGCCTTCGACGCCCGGGCCCTGCCACCGGCCCATGCGCATTCGTGAAGACAACGGGCCGCCGAGAGCATGGCGGCCTCCGGAGGAATTCAGTGGACAATATCGGTCAGTTCAACGCCGCCCAAGGCGCCGAGGGCTTCGGCTTCCGCAAGCTGAAGGCCGTGCACTGGAACCTGGATGCGCCGCAGCTCTACGAGGAATCGCTGGACCGCGGCGAATCCCGGCTCGCCCGCGGCGGCGCGCTCTGCGCCGATACCGGCACCCATACCGGCCGCTCGCCGAAGGACAAGTTCACGGTGCGCGACGCGCTGACCGAGAACACCGTCTGGTGGGAGAACAACCAGGCGATGTCGCCTGAGCATTTCGAGACGCTGCTCGGCGACTTCCTCGCCCATGCCGAGGGCAAGGAGCTCTTCGCGCAGGATCTTTATGGCGGCGCCGACCCCGTCCATCGCGTCAAGGCCCGCGTCTTCACCGAGATGGCCTGGCACTCGCTGTTCATCCGCAACCTGCTGATCCGCCCGCCGCGCGACGAGATCAACGCCTATGTGCCGGAGATGACGATCGTCGATCTGCCGAGCTTCAAGGCCGATCCGAAGCGCCATGGCTGCCGCAGCGAGACCGTCGTCGCCATCGACTTCACCCGCAAGATCGTGCTGATCGGCGGCTCGGCCTATGCCGGCGAGATGAAGAAGTCGGTCTTCACCTATCTGAACTACGTCCTGCCGACCAAGGGCGTGGTGCCGATGCACTGCTCGGCCAATGTCGGCTCCAAGGACGATTCCGCGATCTTCTTCGGCCTGTCCGGCACCGGCAAGACCACGCTTTCGGCCGATCCCGAGCGCACGCTGATCGGCGACGACGAGCATGGCTGGTCGAAGGACGGCATCTTCAATTTCGAGGGCGGCTGCTACGCCAAGACGATCCGTCTCTCGGCCGAGGCCGAGCCGATGATCCACGCGGCCTCGCTGCGCTTCGGCACGGTGCTCGAGAACATCGTCATGGACCCGCTGACGCGCGAGGTCGATTTCGACGACCAGACCAAGACCGAGAACACCCGCTCGGCCTATCCGCTCGACTTCATTCCCAACGCTTCGCGCACCGGCCGCGCCGGCATCCCGAAGAACATCGTGATGCTGACCGCCGACGCCTTCGGCGTGATGCCGCCGATCGCCAAGCTGACCCCGGCCGAGGCGATGTACCACTTCCTCTCCGGCTACACCGCCAAGGTCGCCGGAACGGAGCGCGGGCTGACCGGCGTCGAACCCGAGTTCTCGACCTGCTTCGGCTCGCCCTTCCTGCCGCGGCATCCGTCGGAATACGCCAACCTGCTGCGTGACTTCATCGCCAAGCATCATGTCGATTGCTGGCTGGTGAACACCGGCTGGACCGGCGGCAAATACGGCACCGGCCGGCGCATGCCGATCCGCGTGACGCGCCGCCTGCTCTCCTCGGCGCTCGACGGCTCGCTCAACCGCGCCGACTTCCGCCGCGATCCCTATTTCGGTTTCGCGGTGCCGACCTCGGTGCCCGGCGTCGAGCCGCATATCCTGTACCCGGTCAAGACCTGGGCCGATAAGGCCGCCTTCGCCGAGACAGCCAAGAACCTCGTCGAGATGTTCGCCAAGAACTTCGCCAAGTTCGAGGACCATGTCGATGACGCCGTGAAGGCCGCCGCACCGACGAGCTCGCTCGCCGCCTGAGGTCAAACTCTCCAGACTATGCTACGAGAGGCGGCCATGAGCCGCCTCTTTTTCATTGTGCTGAAACTTCTCCTCACCCTCGTTATTCTCGGCGCCGCCGCCTGGAGCGTGGGCTTCCTGCTGTTCCGCCTGACGGGCACGACGGGAATCGTCGCGGCGATCGGCTTTGGCATCGCCGCGCTCGCTGGGCTGGTCGGCATCTGGACCAGCGATGCGCGCCTGTCGTTCGGCTTCGCCATGGTCTTCGTCGGCCTGCTCGGTTGGTGGAGCAGCCTCCAGCCCTCGCATGACCGCGACTGGATTCCCGAACTCGCGCGGCTGCCCATCATCGCGCGCGAAGGCGAGGCGATCACCGTCTCCAATCTTCGCGATTTCCGCTGGCGCTCGGAGACGGATTACGACCAGCGCTGGGAGACCCGGCGCTATGACCTGTCGAAGCTCAGCGGCGCCGACATCTTCCTGAGCTACTGGTCGGGCGAGGCGATCGCACATCTGCTGGTGAGCTTCACCTTCACGGATGCCGTGCCACTGACCTTCTCGATCGAGGTCCGGCGCGAGAAGGGCGAGGAGTGGTCGGCGCTGGCCGGCTTCTTCCGCAGGTACGAGATGGCCTATGTCGCCGCCGACGAGCGCGACATCGTGGCGCTGCGGACCCATGCGAGGCGGGAGGACGTCCGCCTCTACCGGCTCAGCGCCGGAGCGGCGCAGGCGCGCGGCCTGTTCCTCGCCTATGTCGACGACATCAACGCGCTGGCCGCCAAGCCGCGCTGGTACAACACGCTGACGACCAATTGCACGACGGTGGTCTATCATCTCGCGGGGACGGTGACGCCGGGCTGGCGGTTTCCGCTGCCGACCGATCCGCGCGTGCTGCTCTCCGGCTATCTGCCGAGCTATCTCCGGGATACCGGCGCGATCCGGCAGGACATTCCGCTCGCGGAACTCACCCGCCTCGGCAGCATCAGCGAACACGCGCGGAGCATCTCGCCGGACGATCCGCATTTCTCCGAGAAGATCCGGGAGGGCGTGCCGACCGGGCGGCAGTGACCACCGCTGTCATCCCGTGCGCGCTGCGGCGCGAAGTGCCGCTGCGCAGACACGGGACCGGCGGCAGGATAGGGCACCTTTTCCGAGCGCGCAGAGGAAGCGCCTCTTTCGTCGGACGGTCCCGTGTCTGCGCAGCAGCATTGCATGCTGCGGCGCGCACGGGATGACGCCCTTCCTTTACCGGAAGAACAGGACCGTCTGCACCACGAAGAGCGGGATCAGGATCGCGCCGGACCAGAGCATATAGCCGAAGAAGCTCGGCATCTTCACCTTCCGGTCCTTGGCGATGGCGTAGACCATGAAGTTCGGGGCGTTGCCGATATAGCTGTTGGCGCCCATGAAGACCGCGCCGGCCGAGATCGCCGCCAGCGTCAGCGCCCCCGTCGTCATCAGCGCCCTGGGATCGCCGCCCGCCAGCTCGAAGAAGACGAGATAGGTCGGCGCGTTGTCGAGGAAGGACGAGAGCATGCCGGTCAGCCAGAAATAGGCGATCGTATTGGCGCTGCCATCGGCATTGCTGACCAGCGCAACCAGCGAAGCGAAGGCGCCGTTCTTGCCCGCCTGCAGCATCGCCAGCACCGGGATGATGCAGATGAAGATGCCGGCGAAGAGCTTGGCGACCTCCTTGATCGGCCCCCAGGAGAATTCGTTGCCGGCGCGGACCGGGCCGGGCGTGAGCTTGAGCGAGAGGCCGGCGAGAACGAGCAGGGCGACGTCGCGCAACAGGTTCTGGCCCTCGACGGGAACGCCATGGACGGTGAAGGCCACGCCCGGCTTCCAGTTCGCCGACATCAGGATCGCGGCGATGACGCCGGCCAGCAGCAGGATATTGACCTTGCCCCAGAGCTTGATGGCACGATCCGGCGTCGGGTCCTTGAGCTTCGGAAAGCCCTCCTCCTTGCGGAAGAACCAACTGTCGAGCGCGTAGAACAGGGCGAGCAGTACGGCGACCGCAAAAGCCGTCTCGGGCAGCAGATGCGTCGTGGTCCAGAAGAAGTCGACGCCGCGCAGGAAGCCGAGGAAGAGCGGGGGGTCGCCGAGCGGCGTCAGCGAGCCGCCGATATTCGAGACCAGGAAGATGAAGAAGACGACGACATGGACGTTGAAGCGCCGGTCGTCATTGGCGCGCAGCACGGGCCGGATCATGATGATCGAGGCGCCGGTCGTGCCGACGAAGCTCGCCAGTGCCGTACCGATCGCCAGCAGCACCGTGTTGGTCGCCGGCGTTCCGTGCAGGTTGCCCGAGATCAGGATGCCGCCCGCGATGGTGAAGAGCGCGAAGAGCAGGATGATGAAGGGGATGTAGTCGAGCAGCGCCGTGTGCAGCAGCGCGCCCAGCGCCGGATCGACGCCGCGCAGCAGGACGAGCGGCACCAGCGTCAGCGCGGCCCAGAAGGCTGCGAACTTGCCGTAATGATGCTCCCAGAGATGCGGGAACAGCACGGGCCCCAGCGCGATCGAGAGCAGCATGCCGGCGAAGGGCAAGGCCCAGCCGCCCCCCATGCCGGCACCGCCGATATCGCCCGCCGCGAAGGCTGAACCCGGCGTCGCCATGAACGCGAGTGACGCCATTGCAATGAGCCTGCCGGCCGCTCTCGTCACGACACGACCCGCCTTATGGCTTGGGCGGCGTGCCGATGACCGGCGGCGCGTTCAGGTCGAAGCCGCCCGGCAGGCCCGTGCTGCCGAGGCCGGGGATCTGGATCGAGTCGAACTGCTTGTCGATCGCCTTCTGGTCGAGCTGCACGGCCGAGGCCTTGTAGTGCATCACCATGCTCGGGAAGATCACGACGAGCGCGACCATGATGCACTGGATCACCACGAAGGGCACCGCGCCCCAGTAGATCTGGCCGGTGGTGACCGGCTCCATCATCCGGCCGGTGACACGATCCTTGTAGGCGTTCTTCGGCGCGACCGAGCGCAGGAAGAACAGGGCGAAGCCGAAGGGCGGGTGCATGAACGAGGTCTGCATGTTCACGCCGAGGATGACGCCGAACCAGATCAGGTCGATGCCGAGCTTCTCCGCGGCCGGTCCGAGCAGCGGCACGACGATGAAGGCCAGCTCGAAGAAGTCGAGGAAGAAGGCGAGCAGGAAGACCATCACGTTGACGACGATCAGGAAGCCCGTCGCGCCGCCGGGCAGGCCGACCAGCAGATGCTCGACCCAGAGATGGCCGTTGACGCCGTAGAAGGTCAGCGAGAACACGCGCGCGCCGACCAGGATGAAGAGCACGAAGGCCGAGAGCTTGGCCGTCGATTCCGTCGCCTGCCGCAGCAGGTCGAAGGTCATGCGCTTCTTGCCATAGGCGAGCAGGATCGCGCCGGCGGCGCCCATCGCGCCGCCTTCGGTCGGCGTGGCGACACCGATGAAGATCGTGCCGAGCACCAGGAAGATCAGCGCCAGCGGCGGCACCATCACGAAGACGACCTGCTCGGTCATGCGCGAGAGCAGGCCAAGACCCAGGAGCTTGTTGACCAGCGCGATGACGAAGGAGATCGCCACCATCAGTGACATCGTCAGGATGACGAAATCGGCGCCCGCCGTCAGCTTGGTGAAGAGCTTCATGTAGCCATAGGCCAGCGCCAGCGAGAGCACCGCGACGACGAGCAGCGACAGGCGTCGCGTCTTGCCGTCGGCATCGCGCAGGGTCTGCGCTTCCGGCGGCAGGCCGGGCGCGCGATTGGGATAGACCATGGTGACGAGGAAGACGTAGCCGGCATACATCGCCGAGAGCACGAGGCCGGGGATGAAGGCGCCCTCGTACATGTCGCCGACCGAGCGGCCGAGCTGGTCGGCGAGCACGATCAGGACGAGCGAGGGCGGGATGATCTGCGCGAGCGTGCCAGAGGCCGCGATGACACCCGAGGCGAGGCGCCGATCATAGCCGTAGCGCAGCATGATCGGCAGCGAGATCAGGCCCATCGAGATCACCGAGGCCGCGACGACGCCGGTGGTCGCGGCAAGAAGCGCGCCGACGAAGATCACGGCATAGGCGAGGCCGCCGCGGATCGGCCCGAAGAGCTGGCCGATGGTGTCGAGCAGATCCTCGGCCATGCCGGAACGCTCGAGGATCAGGCCCATGAATGTGAAGAACGGCACGGCCAGCAGCACGTCGTTGTTCATCGTGCCGTAGATGCGTTCGGGCAGGGCCTGGAGGAAGTTCTCCTGGAACATGCCGAGCTCGATGCCGATCAGCGCGAAGAGCAGGCCGTTGGCGGCGAGCGCGAAGGCGACGGGATAGCCGAGCAGCAGGAAGACGACGAGGGCGGCAAACATCACCGGCGCCATGTTGACGCGCAGGAAGTCTCCGATGCCGCCGCCCGCCGCGAAGGCGTCGCCGGTATGGAGGCCGAAGAAGGCGAGGAGCGTGAGCGCGAGCAGCAGGCCGGCGACGCGCGGAAGGCGATGAGCGTGCATGGGACGGTTCCGGACTTCTTGCGGGCCGCTCACGAGGCGAGGCCCTGTTCCTTGGCTTGGTCGAGCAGGCGCTGGGCTTCCGCCTCGGCTGCCGCGGCATGGCCGAGCGCCGCCTCATCGTCCTCGAGATCGCCGCGCATGATCGCGATCGTCTTGATGATCTCGGAGATGCCCTGGAAGGTCAGCATCACGAAGCCGATGACGACGAGGCCCTTGGCCGGCCATTGCGGCAGGCCGCCAGCCGAGAGCGACTGCTCGTTGATGGCGTAGGAGCGCATGAAGAACGGCCAGGAATGGTAGACGATCAGCAGGCAGAACGGCATCAGGAAGAGCGTATGACCCAGCAGTTCGATCCATTGGCGGACGCGCTTCGGCAGCGTGGCATTCACGATGTCGATGCGGATGTGCTCCTTCACCTGCATCGTCCATGACGCGCACATCAGGAAGACCGCGCCGAACAGCATCCATTGCAGCTCGAGCAGAGAATTGGATGACCAGTTGAAGGTCTTGCGGATGATCGCGTTGCCGGCCGCGACGATAACCGCAATCAGGATCAGCCAGGCGACTTTCCTGCCGATGAAGCCGTTGACCACGTCGATGACCCGGCTGATGCCAAGGAGACCCTTCACATTCCCGCTCCCGTCGAGAGGCGCCATGGACCGGATATGTCAGGCCGGTTCGTGTTTATGCGCAGTTTATGCGCTGGATCGGTATAGGAGGGATGCGCTGCACGCAAGACTGTGCGGGCCTTATCCATTGGACCAAAGGCGAAGTGCGCGACTGCCTGTTTTCGCAGCAGCAGATTGCGTGCAGGGACCGACCTCGCCGCCTCGGCGAAGAAACGTTATGTTCGCGTTCATCTTCGGAGAACATTATTCTCCGGCTCGCTTCCAACCGTCGATTCGAGGCGCCGATGTGCCGTTTCCTCGCCTATTCCGGCGTTCCTGTCTTCCTCGAGGATTTCGTCGCCTCGCCCTGCCACTCGCTGATCCATCAGTCGCTCCATGCCGAAGAGGCCAAGACCGGCACCAATGGCGACGGGTTCGGCGTCGGCTGGTATGGCGAGCGGCCGGAGCCGGGCCATTATCGCGAGGTCAGGCCCGCCTGGTCCGACGAGAATCTGCTTTCGATCGCGCGGCAGGTGCGCTCGCATCTGTTCTTCGCCCATGTCCGCGCCGCCACCGGCACGGCGACGACGCGGGCGAACTGCCACCCCTTCGTCCATGGCCGCTATCTCTTCATGCATAACGGCCAGATCGGCGGCTACGGCACGATCCGCCGCCGGCTCGAGGCGCTGATTCCGGATTCGCTCTACGGCGCCCGCGCCGGCACGACCGACTCCGAAGCCATCTTCCTGCTCGCGCTATCCCATCTCGCGGAAGGCATGGCCCCGGGGCAGGCGCTCGCCGCCGCCCTGTCGGACGCGCTCGCGCTGATGCAGCAGGCCGGCATCCGCGAACCCTTGCGCTGCGCCGCCGCCCTCGCCGATGGCGACAGCATCCATGCGATCCGCTGGTCCTCCGATACGAAGCCGCCGAGCCTCTATGTCTGCGAGCGGCCCGACAGCGTCGTCGTCGCCTCGGAGCCGGTCGATGCCGCCCGCGAATGCTGGCAGGCCCTGCCCTGCAACACGCTGGTCGCGGTGCAGGGCGGCGCGGTGACCTTCTTGCCCTTCGAGATCGCGCTGAAGCAGGCGGCCTGAGCCGGTATCGGAACATGCGCTTCAAGTCGCGGCCGGGCAGGACTGCCATGTGCTGCGCGCCCTGACACGCCCCCGGTTGCCTTCCTACGTCGAAGGCCTAGCCTTGCCGTTCGACGAGGCTGTCTCCGCGAAAGGCACGGGCGATGAAGAAGGGTTCCGATCTTCTGGTCGAGGCGCTTGAGAACGAGGGCGTCGACCGCGTCTTCGGCGTTCCCGGCGAGGAAAATCTCGACGTCGTCGAATCCCTGCGCAAGTCGAAGATCGAGCTGGTGTTGACGCGGCACGAGCAGGCCGCCGCCTTCATGGCCGCGACGCATGGCCGCCTGACCGGCCGTCCCGGCGTCTGCATCGCGACGCTCGGACCGGGCGCGCTGAATTTCTCGACCGGCGCAGCCTATGCCCATCTCGGGGCGATGCCGATGATCCTGCTCACCGGGCAGAAGGCGATCATGACCGCCAAGCAGGCGCGCTTCCAGATCGTCGATGTCGTCGCCTCGATGCGCCCGCTGACCAAGATGACGCGCCAGATCGTCAGCCCCGCCAGCATTCCCTCCGTGGTGCGCGATGCCTTCCGCGTCGCGATGGAGGAGCGGCCGGGCCCGGTCCATCTCGAATTGCCAGAGGATGTCGCAGCCGAGGAGATCGAGGATGTCCCGCTGATCCCGGTCCACCCGCTCGACCGGCCGGTCGCGCCGGCGGCTCCGCTCGATCGCGCGGCTGCGATGATCCTCGCCGCCAAGCGGCCGCTGGTGATGATCGGCGCCGCCGGCAACCGGCCGCGGCTGGTCGAGCCGCTCTCGGCCGCGGTACGCCGCATCGGCCTGCCCTTCTTCAACACCCAGATGGGCAAGGGCGCCGTCACCGGCGGCTCCAACCTCTATCTCGGCACGGCCGCGCTCTCCGAGGGCGACTATGTCCATGAGGCCATCGCCGCGGCCGACCTCATCATCGCGGTCGGGCACGACACGATCGAGAAGCCGCCCTTCCTGATGCGCAATGCCGGCGGGCCGAAGGTGATCCATCTCGGCTTCCAGTCGGCCAATGTCGAGCAGGTCTATCACCCCGATGCCGAGGTGATCGGCGATATCGGCGTCACGATGACGGGGCTCGCCGACCGGCTGGAAGGCAAGCTGCCCGAACAGACGCAGATGCTGGAACGGCGCCAGAAAATCCTGGCCAAGATCAACGCCCGCGCCGAGGAGGACCGCTTCCCGGTGACGCCGCAGCGGCTCGTCCATGACGTGCGCGCGGTGATGCCGGAGGACGGCATGGTCTGCCTCGACAACGGCATGTACAAGATCTGGTTCGCGCGGAATTACCGCACCCACGTCGCCAACACGCTCTTGCTCGACAATGCGCTGGCGACGATGGGCGCCGGCCTGCCCTCGGCGATGATGGCGGCGATGCTGCATCCCGAGCGGCGCGTCATGGCCGTCTGCGGCGATGGCGGCTTCATGATGAACTCGCAGGAGATGGAGACGGCGGTCCGGCTCGGGCTCAACCTCGTCGTGCTCGTTCTCAATGACGGCGCCTATGGCATGATCCGCTGGAAGCAGGCCGTCGATCAGTTCCCCGATTACGGCATGACCTTCGGCAACCCGGACTTCGTGCGCTATGCCGAGGCCTATGGCGCCAAGGGCTCGCGCGTGACTTCGGCCGAGGCGCTGGTGCCGACGCTGGAAGCCGCCTTCAAGGGCGGTGGCGTCCACCTCGTCGATTGCCCGATCGATTACTCCGAGAACACCCGCGTCCTCGTCGAGGAACTCCGGAACAAGGTGCCGGACGTCGATCTGGCTTAAGCCGCGCTTCATCGCTCACCGCGGGTCATCCCGGGCGACCGAAGGGAGACCCGGGATCCATGCCGGAGCGCTTCCAAAAACGGTTCAGGAATGGATCCCGGATCTTCGCTTCGCTCCGTCCGGGATGACCCGCGACACTCTTTGGAGAAAAACCATGCTCCAGGTTGTTCAGGCCTATGACCGCGCCCCGATCACCGAGATCGAGACCGACGACGAGGCCGCGCTCGAACGCAAGCTGCAGGCGGCGCAGGCCGTCTTCAAGGATCGCGACAATTGGCTGAAGCCGCATCAGCGCATCGCGATCCTGCGCAAGCTCGCCGGCCTCCTCGAAGCAAGGCGCGACCATTTCGCCATGCAGATCGCGCGCGAGGGCGGCAAGCCGCTGCCGGACGCGATCGTCGAGGCGAACCGCGCCGTCGACGGCGTCTACAACGCAGCCGAGGAACTCAGGAACTTCGCCGGGCGCGAGATCCCGATGGGGCTCTCGGCGGCGGCCGCCGATCGCTGGGCCTTCACCACCAAGGAGCCGATCGGCATCGTCGCGGCGATCTCGGCCTTCAACCACCCGCTCAACCTGATCGTGCATCAGGTCGCGCCGGCGATCGCGGTCGGCTGCCCGGTCATCGTCAAGCCCGCCGGCACGACGCCGCTCTCCTGCATCGACTTCGTCAAGCTGGTGCATGAGGCCGGCCTGCCGGAAGCCTGGTGCCAGACATTCGTGCCCGAGGAGACGGCGCTGGCGGAAAAGTTCGCGACCGATCCGCGCATCGCCTTCCTGAGCTTCATCGGCTCCGCCAAGGTCGGCTGGTACCTGCATTCGAAGCTCGCGCACGGCGCCCGCTCGGCGCTGGAGCATGGCGGCGTCGCGCCGGCGATCGTCGACAGGAGCGCCGATCTCGACGGGATCATCGAGCCGATCGTGAAGGGCGGCTACTACCATGCCGGACAGGTCTGCGTGTCGACGCAGCGGATCTATGTCCATGACGCTGTTATCAACGACTTCACCGAGCGGCTCGTCGCCCGCGTGAAGAAGCTGCGCACCGGCGATCCCACTTTGGCCGATACCGAAGTCGGGCCGCTGATCATCCCGAAGGAAGCCGACCGCGTCGCCTCCTGGATCGACGAAGCCGTGAAGGGCGGCGCGCGGCTCGCCACCGGCGGCAAGCGCCTGTCGGAGACGACGCTGGAGCCGACCGTACTGATCGATCCCGATCCGGAAGCGCGCATCTCCAGCGAGGAGGTCTTCGGCCCGGTCGTCGCGATCTACCGCTACAGCAAGCTCGACGACGCGATCGCGCGCGCCAACGCCCTGCCCGTCGCCTTCCAGGCCAGTATCTTCGCCGGGGATATCGACGTGGCCCTGCGCGCCGCGAACCGGCTCGATGCCTCCGCCGTGATGGTCAACGACCCCACGACCTTCCGCACCGACTGGATGCCCTTCGCCGGCCGACGGGTGTCCGGCTATGGCACCGGCGGCATCCCCTACACGATGCGCGACATGACGCAGGAGAAGATGATCCTGCTCAAGCGCCGCTGACCACAACACTCGACAGGGGCATGCCGATGGGCCATGGACGGCGCGTCGGCGCATGACGCCTACCGAAATCGCATAGACGGACTACTGGAATGACCGCCTCTTCAGCCAACGCTCCCGCTTCCCAGGGCCGCATCGCCCTGCTCGGCGCGCCCATCGAGGTCGGCGCCTCGCGCCGCGGCGCGCTGATGGGCCCAGCCGGCCTGCGCACCGCCGGCCTCGTCAGCGTGCTGGAAAGCCTCGGCTATACGGTCAGCGACCATGGCGACATCCTGCCGCGCGACCTCGCCCCGGTCGACGGCCCGGCCCCCGCCAATGCCCGTTTCTACAACGAGATCGCCGCCTGGATGCGCGCACTCAGCGCTCGCGCCTACGAACTCGCCCGCTCCGGCGACACACCGATCTTCCTCGGCGGCGACCACAGCCTGTCGATGGGCTCGGTCAACGGCGTTGCCCGCCACTGGCAGGAGCAGGGCCGCAAGCTCTTCGTGCTCTGGCTCGACGCCCATGCCGATTTCAACATGCCGGCGATCTCGCCCTCCGGGAACATGCACGGCATGTCCTCGGCCTTCCTCTGCGGCGAAGCCGGGCTCGACGACCTGCTCGGCACCGAGCCGCGTGCCTCGATCGCCTATGAGCAGCTCAGCCTGTTCGGCATCCGCTCGATCGATCCGCTGGAGAAGGCTGCCGTGAAGGCACGCGGCGTCGATATCGCCGACATGCGCGCCATCGACGAGCACGGCGTCGGCGTCCTGATCCGCCAGGTCATCGAGAAGGTGCGCGCCGCGAACGGCGTGCTGCATGTCTCCTTCGACGTCGATTTCCTCGACCCGCCGCTGGCGCCCGGCGTCGGCACCACCGTGCCGGGCGGCGCGACCTATCGCGAGGCCCATCTGGTGATGGAGCTCTTGCACGATTCCGGGCTGGTCCGCTCGATGGATATCGTCGAGCTCAACCCCTTCCTCGACGATCGCGGCCAGACCGCCCGTCTCGCGGTCGAGCTCGCCGGCAGCCTCTTCGGCCAGCAGATCACCGACCGGCAGACGCCGTCCAACGCGATCGGGGCGGCGTAAATCGTACGTCCGCGAAAGCCGATCTTCATTCTTGCCTGATAGAGGCCGTTCCATCGGCTTGTGGGTCGATGGAACGGGTTCAGGCATGAAGATCGCGATCGTCGGCACGGGTTTCGTCGCCGACTACTATATGACGACGCTGGCGAACCATCCGGCACTCACGCTCGCCGGCGTGTGGGATCGCGATGCGGCGCGGCTCGAAGCCTTCCGGGCCTTCCACAATGTCCCCGCCTATCCCGATCTCGATGCCTTGCTGGCCGACCCGGCCGTGCAGATCGTCGTCAACCTGACGACGCCGGAAAGCCATTACGAGATCACCAGCCGCGCGCTCGCCGCCGGCAAACACGTCTATTGCGAGAAGCCGCTGGCGATGGAGCTGGCGCAGGCCGAGGCTCTCATCGCACAGGCCGAGGCCGCCGGTTTGACGCTGGCGACCGCCCCCGCCAACGGGCTCAGCGACACGCATCGCCTTGTTGAAGATGTGCTCCGCTCCGACCGGATCGGTGCGCCGCGTCTGGTCTATGCCGCGATGGAGGACGGCCCGGTCTTCCGCGACAAATGGGCCAGCTGGCGCTCGCGCTCGGGCGCGCCCTGGCCGGGGCTGCACGAGTTCGAGATCGGCTGCACGCTGGAGCATGCCGGCTACGCGCTGTCCTGGCTGGTGACGCTGTTCGGGCCGGTCGAGAGCCTGACCGCTTTCTCCGCCGTGACCTTCCCCGACAAGGGGCCGGGCACCGGGCATATCGCTATGGCGCCGGATTTCTCGGTGGGCTGCCTGACTTTCCGCTCCGGGGTCGTCGCGCGATTGACCAACGGGCTCGCCGCGCCGCGCGACCGTTCGCTGCAAATCTTCGCCGAGAAGGGCTCGCTGACGGTGCGCGATCTCTGGGACAATCGCTCCGCGGTGCATGTCGAGGAGACCGATGCCCCCCGGCCACTGCTCGGGCGGCTTCTGACGCGGGCGGAAGCCAAGCTCGGGCGCGTGCTGCCGTGGAAGCCTACGCCGGGACGCAAGCTGCCTTACCCCGCCCCGCCGACGAGCAAGGCCCTGCCCGGCTATCCCTCGCAGATCGACTTCATGCGCGGCGTGGCGGATCAGGCCGAGGCGATCAGGCGCGGCGAGGCGCCGCGCTTCTCGGGCGCGCTTGCCCTGCATATCACCGAGCTTGCGCTCGCGCTCAACAATGCCCGCGACCTGGCCCAACCCTATCGGCCGCGCTCGCGCTTCTGATCGCAGCCGAAGCCAGCGCTTTCAGCTCACGGTGCGGAACTGCTCGCGCTGGGCAAACAGCGAGGCCGTCCCGCCGGTATGAAGGATGCAGGCCGGCTCGCTCTGCGGAATGGCGTTGCTTGCGACGAAATCGAGGAAACCGGCGCAGGTCTTCGCCGTATAGACATGCTCGACCAGGATGCCCTCGGTGCGGGCGAAGGCGAGGATGGCCGCTTCCGATTCCGGCGTGGGAACGCCCCAGCCGCCGCCGAGATGGGCCATGTGGTAGTGCAGCGGCGCCTCGTCGAGCCCGCCGACCGCCAAACCCGTCCGCTCGGCAATGCCATCGTAGATACGGCGGATGCGCGCCTCCAGTTCGGCCTGCTCGTACTCGACGCTGACGAGATGGACCTGGAAAGGGTGGCCGAGCATGGCGTTGCCGAAGATGAAGCCGGCCTCGGTCGGCCCCATCGAGCCCGCGAGGAAGACGTGGCGCAGAGGTGCCGCTTCGCGCTGCGACTGCTCGTGCAGTTCGAAAGCAGCCAGCACATAACCGAGCGCGCCGAGCACGGCGTCGCCGACGATGTAGGGCGTGCGCCCCTGCCGATTCAGCTCTTCGGCCGCCACCGTCATCGCCGCTCCGCGCTCGTCCTCGCCGACCGGACCGATGAAGCGGGTTTCCGCGCCGAACAGCCGGTTCAGGAAGGAGCGCTCGCGATTTGCCGGGCTGTCCTCGGCGTTGTGGATGATCACGCAGTCCAATCCGGCCATCGTCGCTGCCGCTGCGGTGAGGCGGCAGAGATTGGACGTCGCCCCGCCGGCGACGAGGACGATGTCGGCACGCTCCCGGAGCGCGGCGCCCAACCAGAATTCGAGGCTGCGCAGCTTGTTGCCGCCGAGCCCGATCTCCATCAGGTCGTCGCGCTTCATGTAGAGGCAGGGACGGCCGAGCTTCCGTTCGAAACCTGAGAGACACTGGAGCGGCGTCGGCGTCTTGACGAGATCGTAGCGCGGCTCGCGCAGGATGGTCTGCAGGTCCGACATCAGGCCAAACGCCCTCCAGATCGCGCCTGCAAGCGGCGCGGCATGGCCGCGTGCTCGCTCATCGCCTCAGGAAAGACAAGCCCCGTCGTTGCAGGCTTTCACGCCGACCGCTTCTTCCGGCCATCCTTGCGCTCATCCGGCGCGACCGCCGATTTGGACGACCGCACGAGCGTGGCAATCGCCAGGGGGGGCTTGCCCGACTTCTCCGAGATGGCCTGGTCCTGCTCCTCGATCGCGGTCCGGGCGGGCTCATCGCCATCCAGGCCGCCGAGCAACGACGTCAGAACGCGTCGGTTCGACGTCCTCGAGCCGTCCTCGTAGACGACATCGAACATGGTGAACTCGGTATCCAGGGCTTTGGATTTGGTGCGTTTGGCCATTCCTGCCTCCTTCTATGGAGCGTGCGACGCGGCGGCTTTCACACCGATCTTCGCGATTGCTTGCGCGGCAAGCCGCTGGGTGATTCGCGGCCTCCGGCGGAGCAGAACGGACGTGTCGGCAGGAATGACGCGGGAGCGAAGAAGTGCCTACCCGTTTCCGCCATCCAGGCGCGGCCGACCTGCGATACGTGACGAGCCTTGAGCGAATCAGGTGACGCGCGACAAAGGATCATGCCATCAGGTTCCAGATCGGCCGGAAGCGTTCGACATGTCAGGGCAGCGCCGAAGCGTGATCCGAAACACCAGCCTGTCAGGGTCTCGGAAGAGATTTGGTGGAGCCAGGCGGAATCGAACCGCCGACCTCTTGAATGCCATTCAAGCGCTCTCCCAACTGAGCTATGGCCCCACTCGCGATGATCGGCTTGGGGACCGATCACCAACCGGATTTTGGTACCGCCTCGGCGGTTCCGTCCGGGCCGCCCTGCCGGCGACGAAGCGCTCTATAGGCGGCCCGGGCTGAAGACACAAGCGCTTAATGTCGCCGTGTCGTCATCTTTTTTCGAGGCTGTGGATCAGTTGTCCTCGTCGCCTTCGATGTCGCCATCGATCAGGTCGGAGACGTCGTCGTCGCCTTCCTCATCCTCTTCGAGGAAGGTGTCGTCCTCGTCATCGCCGCCGACATCCTCGACCTCGATATCGTCCTCGCTGGTGACGACGGCCTCCTTCTCCGAAGCCTCGGCATCGGCCTCGTCGAGCGAAACGAGCTCGACGGCGCCATCGGCGGCCTCGGTCTCATCTTCCTCATCGGCTTCGGGCTTCGCCACTGCAGCGGCAGCAGCTTTAGCCTGCGGCTCGAACACGGCCCGCGGATAAGCCTGCCCCGTATAGGGCGAGACGATCGGGTCCTTGTTCAGGTCATAGAATTTGCGGCCCGTGACCGGGCAAACGCGCTTCGTTCCGAGTTCCGGTTTCGCCACTGCGTCGGACCTTCAACTATCATGTTTTGAAAAGCAGGCGCGTCCGTTAGTCGGGGTAGGCGGCGCTGTCAAATGTTGATTTTCAAGGCGCGCCCCGCGAGCGCCCGAAAGCGACCTTTCGCCAAGCCGCCGTGGCCGCGCCTTGGCGCGCCGCGCGCGGGCATGCTACGGCCCTTTCTGCATTCCTTTCGGCCAGCCCGCAGAGACCGCCCACCGTGTCCCACGACCATGACCCCGTTCCCGTCACCGCCCGCGCCGGGGGGCCGCTGAAGGGCCGCGTCCGCGTGCCCGGCGACAAGTCGATCTCGCACCGGGCGATGATCTTCGGCCTCCTGGCGATCGGCGAGACCAAGGTCACCGGCCTGCTCGAAGGCGAGGACGTGATGCGCACGGCCGCAGCGGCCCGCGCACTCGGCGCCATCGTCCATCATGACGGGCCCGGCGCCTGGCGCGTGCAGGGCGTCGGCGTCGGCGGCCTGCGCGAACCATCCGAGGTTCTCGATTTCGGCAATGCCGGCACCGGCTCGCGCCTGATGATGGGCGTCTGCGGCTCGCATCCGATCACCACGACCTTCGATGGCGACGCCTCGCTGCGCAAGCGGCCGATGCGGCGCATCCTCGACCCGCTCGAGCAGATGGGCACGGTCGTCGTCTCGCAGCAGGAGGGCGGCCGCGTGCCGCTGACCCTGCGCGGCCCGAAGGAGGCGATCCCGATCACCTATCGTCCGCCGGTCGCCTCGGCGCAGATCAAATCGGCCGTGCTGCTGGCCGCGCTCGCCGCGCCCGGCGAGACCACCGTGATCGAGACCGAAGCCACCCGCGACCACACCGAGAAGATGCTCGCGCATTTCGGCGCCGAGATCACGGTGACGCAAGAGGGCGAACATGGCCGGCGCATCGTGCTGAAGGGCCAGCCGGAGCTGAAGGCAGCGCCGATCGTCGTGCCGGCGGATCCGTCCTCGGCCGCCTTCCCGCTGGTGGCGGGGCTGATCGTGCCAGGCTCGGACATCCTGATCGAGAGCGTGATGACCAATCCGCTGCGCTCGGGGCTGCTGACCACGCTGCGCGAGATGGGCGCCGACATCACGATCGAGCGCGAGGCCAACGAAGGCGGCGAGACGGTCTGCGACCTGCGCGTGCGCGCCTCCAGCCTCAAGGGCGTGACGGTGCCGCCGGAGCGGGCGCCGGCGATGATCGACGAATATCCGGTTCTCGCGGTGGCCGCCTCCTTCGCCACGGGCACGACACGGATGCGCGGCCTGCAGGAGCTGCGCGTCAAGGAATCCGACCGTCTCGCCGCGGTCGAGGCCGGGCTGAAGGCTGCCGGCGTGACCTGCCGGATCGAGGGCGACGACCTCGTCGTCGAGGGTTCGGGCGGCGGACCGGTGCGTGGCGGCGGGCCGATCGCGACCCATCTCGACCATCGTATTGCGATGAGCTTCCTCGTCATGGGGCTGGCCACCCAGAATCCTGTCGTGGTCGATGACGGGCTGATGATCGCGACGAGCTTCCCGAGCTTCGTTTCGCTGATGAACGGGCTCGGAGGCCAGATCGGATGAGCCCGGCCCGGTCCGGCCGGCTCGTCATCGCCGTGGACGGCCCTGCCGCCTCCGGCAAGGGCACGCTCGCGCGCCGGCTCGCCGCGCATTACGGCCTGCCCTATCTCGATACCGGCCTGCTCTACCGGATGGTGGCGCGCGCGATGCTCGATGCCGGCCACGACATCCATGATGCCGTCGCGGCCGAGGCCATCGTCGGCAGCTTCGACGAGACTGCCTTCCCCGAGGAACGATTGCGCGGCCGCGAGATCGGCGAGGCGGCTTCCGTGGTCGCGGCCATGCCGGCCGTGCGTGCGGGCCTGCTGACCCGGCAGCGGCGCTTCGCGGCGCAAGCCGGCGGGGCCGTGCTCGACGGGCGCGATATCGGCACGGTGATCTGCCCTGAGGCCCCGGCCAAGCTCTTCGTCACCGCGACGCCGGAGGTGCGCGCCGCACGGCGCCACAAGGAGCTGGTCGGACGCGGCGAGACTGTGACCTTCGACGGCATCCTCGCCGATATCCGCCGGCGCGATGCCCGCGATTCCGGCCGCAGCGACGCGCCGCTCAAGGCGGCCGAGGATGCGGTCGTGCTCGACACCTCGGCGCTCACCGTCGAGGAGGCCGCTGCCGCCGCGATCAGCATCGTCGAAGGCCGCCGCGCTGCCTGAGCTGTTCTGCTCGCGAATTTGCTATCGAAACAGGCGCCGTCAGCCGGCTTTTCCGGCTTGGCGCGCGTCTCCCCCAAGCGCACACTTCCCCTCGCAAATCGGCGACGGAGGTGGCGATGCGGCGTTGGCTGTACGGTCTCTCATGTCTGGCAGCGGCGGCGCTGTGGCAGCCCGCCCTGCCTTGGGCTCAGACGGCGGCAGCCCCGCCCGAGGAGGTCGATGTCGCGCTCGTGCTCGCGGTCGATGTCTCCTATTCGATGGATCTCGACGAGCTCGCCTTGCAGCGCAACGGCTATATCGAGGCCTTCCGCTCGAAGCAGCTCCACGACGCCATCAACAAGGGCGCGATCGGCAAGATCGCCGTGACCTATTTCGAATGGGCCGGCGGCAGCTTCCAGTACGTCGTCCGGCCGTGGAAGGTGATCGACGGCCCCGCCGCGGCCATCGCTTTCGCCGAGGAGCTGGGCGAGGCGCCGACGCGGCGCGGCCGGCGCACCTCGATCTCGGGCGCGATCGACCTCGGCGTGCAATTGCTGGAACAGTCGAACGTGACGGCGATGCGGCGCGTGATCGACATCTCCGGCGACGGCGCCAACAATGACGGACGCCCGGTCACCGTGGCGCGCGACGAGGCCGGCGCCAAGGGCATCGCCATCAATGGCCTGCCGGTGATGCTGAAGCAGGCCGGCTATTTCGACATCGACAATCTCGACACCTATTACACAGACTGCGTCATCACCGGCATCGGCGCCTTCGTCATCCCGATCCGCGAGAAGAGCCAGTTCGTCGAGGCGACGAAGACGAAACTGCTGCGCGAGATCGCCGAAGCGCCGGCCGACGCGACCTTCCACAAGGCGCAGTCCGGCAACATCGCGACCTGCCTCGCCGGCGAACGGCAATGGCGCGACCGGATGGGGAATTAGCCTCAAGTCCCCCTTGGCTTCGCCCGTGTCGTCGGCAGCGCTGCCGCCGGATCGTCCGGCCAGAGATGGCGGGGATAGCGGCCCTTCATCTCGGATTTCACCGCAGCCCAGGAGCCGCGCCAGAAGCCGGGCAGATCACGCGTGACCTGGATCGGCCGATGGGCCGGAGAAAGCAGCTCCAGCACGAGTGGCACGCGCCCACCTGCCAGCGCCGGATGCGCCGCAAGACCGTACAATTCCTGCACACGCACCGAAATGGTCGGGCCAGCCTCGGCGGCGTAGTCGACCGCAAGCGAGGAGCCGGTCGGGGCAGTGAAATGGGTCGGCGCCTCCTGGTCGAGCCGGCGCTTCATCTCCCAGGGCAGAAGGCCCGCCAGCGCTGAATCGAGATCGCTGGGCTGGATCGCAGCGAGCGACGCGCGGCCGAGGAGATGCGGCGCCAGCCAGAGTTCCGGCTCCAGCGACAAGCCTTCATCGGAAAGGTCGGGCCAACCGGCCTCCGGCTCGGCCTTGCGCAGGAAGGCGGCGCGCTCACGCAACTGGTTCTGCCCCTTGCTCCAGGGCAGGAGATTGATGCCGAGCGCCGCGATGCCTTTGGCCAAGGCCTCGGCATTCTCGGGCGTATTCGCAACCGAGAGCGGTCGTTCCGACAACGAAAGCGCCCCGTAGCGACGTACCGCCCGGACGCGCAGGGCGCGTGCCGTGCGGTCGAAGCTCGCCTCCTCGCGCTCCGCGATGGCGAAGGGGGCGAGGCCGTGGGAGGCGAGCGTCGCGATCTCGGCTTCGCTGATCGCGGCGGCGGCCATGATACGGGCCTGCTGGGCTGCGCCGGTCATCTCCGCAACGACGATATAGGGCTCGCGCGCGAGGCGCTGCGACGGCTCCAGCGCGCCGCCGCGGCCATTGGCGAGAAGATACTGGCCGGAGCCCGGTGCGCGGGCCTTGGCAACGCGATCCGGGTAGGCGAAGGCGAGCAGGAGGCCGGGTGAAAGCGGATCGGTGGCCGAAGCCTGCCCCTTGCCGATGCTGCGCTCGGCGGTGCGGGCCCAGCCCTCGGCGAGGCGGCGCATGTCACCGGCCCGGCCGCCGCGCTCGCGATTGAAGCGCTCCAGCCGTTCGGCCAGATCGATGGCATCGCCGCCAAGACCGCGCTCGACCAGCACGGCAGCGAGATCGGCAGCGGCTTCCGCCTGCCCGAAGCGCGCGGCCGCCACGACCATGCGGGCGAGGCGCGGCGGCAGCGGCAGCGCCTGCAAGGCGCGGCCATCAGACGTGATGCGGCCATCGGCATCGAGCGCGCCGATATTGCCGAGGAGCGTACGGGCTTCCTTGAGGGCGGGTGTCGGCGGTGGATCGAGGAAGGCCAGGCTCAATGGATCACCGACGCCCCAGGCGGCGCAATCGAGCAGCAGCGGGCTCAGATCGGCCGAGAGGATTTCCGGTCGGGCGAAGGCTTCGAACGCGCCGGTCGCGGCCTCCTCCCAGAGCCGGTAGCAGACGCCCGGCTCGGTGCGCCCGGCACGACCCCGGCGCTGGTCGGCGGCGGCGCGGCTGACGCGGCGGGTCTCCAGCCGGGTCACGCCGATATCGGGCTCATACACCGGCACGCGGGCAAGGCCGGAATCGATGACGACGCGCACGCCCTCGATGGTCAGCGAGGTCTCGGCGATGGCCGTGGCCAGCACGATCTTGCGCCTGCCAGCCGGGGCCGGGAGCACCGCGCGGTCCTGTTCGCGCTGGTCGAGCGCGCCATAGAGCGGAGCGATCTCGACGGCCGGATCGTGCAATCTTTCGCGCAGACGCTCCTCAACGCGACGGATTTCGCCCTGGCCGGGCAGGAAGACGAGCTGCGAGCCCGGCTGCTCGTTGAGCGCCAGCAGGATCGCCTCCGTGACCTGATCCTCGATGCGCTTCAACGGATCGCGGCTGCGATAGCGTGTCTCGATCGGATAGGCACGGCCCTCGCTCTCGATCACCGGAGCATCGCCGAGCAGCCTTGCGACGCGGGCACCATCCAGCGTCGCGGACATCACGAGGATGCGCAGATCCTCGCGCAGGCCGCCCTGCGCGTCGAGCGCCAGCGCCAGGCCGAAATCGGCATCGAGCGAGCGCTCGTGGAATTCATCGAAGAGCACAGCGGCGACGCCATCCAGCGCGGGATCGTCGAGGATCATCCGGGCGAAGACGCCCTCGGTGACGACCTCGATGCGCGTCCTCGGGCCGATCTTCGAGCCCAGCCGCACGCGCAGGCCCACGGTGTCGCCGACGCGCTCGCCCAGCGTCTGCGCCATCCGGTTCGCCGCGCCGCGCGCTGCCAGACGGCGCGGCTCCAGCACGATCAGCTTGCCGCCCTTGGCCCAGGACTCGTCGAGCAGGGCAAGCGGCACGCGCGTGGTCTTGCCGGCGCCGGGCGGGGCGACCAGCACGGCATTCGGCCGCGCCTGCAGGGCGGCGGCGAGATCACCGAGGACGGCGTCGATCGGAAGGGCGGTGTCGAAGGCGCGCATGCCCGGCCGATGTGGCGCAGGCGTAGCCTTCGCGCAAGCCACTCGCCAGCCGGCGCTCGTCATGCTAACCGCTGCGGCATGACTGAGACCGGCCAGACCCGCATCCAGAACCGTTTCCAGGCCTGCGCCCGCGAGGGCCGGGCGGCGCTCGTGACCTTCGTCACCGCCGGCGACCCGGATTTCGAGACCTCGAGCGCGATCCTCGCGGCCCTGCCCGGTGCCGGCGCCGACGTGATCGAGCTCGGCGTACCCTTCACCGATCCGATGGCGGACGGCGTGCCGGTGCAGCTCGCCGGACAGCGCGCGCTCAAGGCAGGCCAGACGCTGCGCAAGACCCTCGCCATGGTCGAAAGCTTCCGCAAGGCCGGCCATGACACGCCGATCGTGCTGATGGGCTATTACAACCCGATCTGGGCCTATGGCGTCGAAGCCTTCCTGGCGGATGCCCGCCGCGTCGGCATCGATGGGCTGATCGTCGTCGACCTGCCGCCGGAAGAGGACGAGGAGCTCTGCCTGCCGGCGCTGAAGGCCGGCGTGTCGTTCATTCGTCTGGCGACGCCGACGACCGACGACAAGCGCCTGCCCAAGGTGCTGCAGAACACCTCCGGCTTCGTCTATTACGTCTCGGTCACCGGCGTGACCGGCGGCGCCATCGCCGATTACGGCGCGGTCGGCGACGCCGTCGCGCGGATCAAGCGCCATACCGATCTGCCCGTCGCGGTCGGCTTCGGCGTCAAGACCGCCGAGGACGCCGCCACCATCGCCAAGCGGGCGGACGGCGTCGTCGTCGGCTCGGCCCTCGTCGAGCGCGTCCGCCTTTCGCTCGATGACCAGGGCAAGGCCACGGAAAAGACGGTTTCGGCTGTCACCTCGCTGGTCAGCGAACTCGCCCAGGGCATCCGCTCCGTCGCCAAGGCGGCCTGAGCCCAGTTTCGTTCAACGGTCGCGTTGCTTGCCCGCCGGCAGGCGCGACCCCATTTTCGGCGTGACGGCGCGCAAGCGCTGACAAGCCCATCAGGGATTCATCCGATGAACTGGATTTCCGAAGTCGTCCGGCCGCGCATCAAGACGCTATTCAAGCGCGAGAGCCCCGAGAACCTCTGGATCAAGTGCCCCGATTCCGGGCAGATGGTGTTCCACAAGGATGTCGAGGCCAATGGCTACGTCATCCCCGGCTCCGAGCACCATATGCGCGTCACCGCGCCGGAGCGCCTGCGGCTGACCTTCGACGACGGCAAATGGCTCGATGTCGCGCTGCCCGAAGTCGCGACCGACCCGCTGAAATTCCGCGACGAGAAGCGCTATGTCGACCGGCTGAAGGACGCCCGCGCCAAGACCGGCATGCAGGACGCCTTCAAGATCGGCTATGGCCGGGTCAAGGGCCTGCCGATGACGCTGGCCGTGCAGGATTTCCACTTCATGGGCGGCTCGCTCGGCATGGCCGCGGGCGAAGCCTTCGTGAAGGGCGCAGAAACCGCGCTCGACAAGAAGACGCCCTATGTCGTCTTCGCCGCGTCGGGCGGCGCGCGCATGCAGGAAGGCATCCTCTCGCTGATGCAGTTGCCGCGCACGACGGTCGCGGTGCGGCGCCTGCGCGCGGCGGGCCTGCCCTATTTCGTGGTTCTGACCAATCCGACGACCGGTGGCGTCACCGCCTCCTATGCCATGTTGGGTGACATCCATATCGCCGAGCCCGGCGCGCTGATCGGCTTCGCCGGCCCGCGCGTGATCGAGCAGACGATCCGCGAGAAACTGCCGGACGGCTTCCAGCGCTCGGAGTATCTCAAGGATCACGGCATGGTCGACATGGTCGTGCATCGCCGCGACCTGCCGGAGACGCTGGCCCGGCTCGGCCGCCTGCTGACGAAGCAGCCGGCCGTGAAGGAAGAGGTTGCTGCGCCCGCGCGTCCGGTGGCCGAGGCCGTCTAAGGAATTCTGCGGCTGGGGGCCGTCACGTCATGGGGTCTTCCGACGCCTTGCTCGCGCGCTTCATGGCGCTGCATCCCAAGCTGATCGATCTCTCGCTCGGCCGCATCCTGACCCTGCTCGAGCGGCTCGGCGATCCCCAGAAGAAGCTGCCGCCGGTGATCCATGTCGCCGGCACCAACGGCAAGGGCTCGACCATCGCCTTCATGCGGGCGATCCTCGAGGCGGCCGGCCTCTCCGTCCATGTCTATATCTCGCCGCATCTGGTGCGCTTCCATGAACGCATCCGGCTGGGCGCGCCCGGCGGCGGGCGCTTCGTTGCCGAGGACAAGCTGGTCGAGGCGCTGGAGCGCTGCGAGGCGATCAATGCCGGCGATCCCATCACCTTCTTCGAGATGACGACAGCCGCCGGGATCCTGCTCTTCGCCGAGCATCCCGCTGATGTGCTCTTGCTGGAGGTCGGGCTCGGCGGGCGCTTCGACGCGACCAATGTCATCGCGCACCCGGCCTGCACGGTGGTGACGCCGGTCTCGCTCGACCATTCCGAATATCTCGGCGACACCGTTACCAAGATAGCGGGCGAGAAGGCCGGCATCTTCAAGCGCGGTGCCCCGGCCGTGATCGCGCCGCAGGAGCCCGAACCGACCGCCGTTCTTGAAGCCGCGGCCGAACGCGCGGGCGCCTCGAAAATCCTGATCGGCGCGCAGGATTTCAACGTCCACGAAGCCGGCGGGCGGCTGGTCTACGAGGATCAGGACGGGCTGCTCGACCTGCCGCTGCCGCGCTTGTCCGGCCGGCACCAGCATATCAATGCCGGCACGGCGATCGCCGCGCTGCGGGCAGCCGGCTACGGCGCCCTGCCGACCCGCGCCTTCGAGGACGGGATGCGCCAAGCCGACTGGCCGGCGCGATTGCAGCGCCTGTCGCGCGGCGCCCTCGCAGAAATCGTGCCGGAGCGCGCCGAGCTCTGGCTCGACGGCGGACACAACCCCGATGGCGGGCGGGTGCTCGCCCAGGCCATGGCCGATCTCGCCGACCGCAACCCGGCGCCGCTGGTGATGATCGCCGGGCTGCTCTCGACCAAGGATGCGGCCGCGACGCTGCGCCACTTCAAGGGGCTGGCGCAGGTGCTCTACGCCGTGCCGATCCATAATTCGCTGGCCGCGCGCCCGGCCGAGGAGGTCGCGGAGGCTGCCCGCAGCGCCGGGCTCGTCGCCGAAGTCGCCAGCTCGGTCGAGCAGGCGCTGCGGACGATCGCTGCGCGCGACTGGCCGGTGCCGCCGCGCATCCTGATCTGCGGCTCGCTCTATCTCGCGGGCGAGGTACTCTCGGATAACGGCACGCCGCCGACCTAATTGTCGGATGTGTGCAGCGCCGTGTTTAGGAAGCGCGGGTCATCCCGGACGGAGCGAAGCGGAGATCCGGGATCCATTCCGGAGCCTCTCCGGTTGGCGTTCCGGCATGGATCCCGGGTCTCCCTACGGTCGCCCGGGATGACGAGGTATTTTTCAGAGGAACGGCAGGTTCCGAATCTCCTGCCGAACCGTAGAGAGGGAAGCCATGCCCGTTCCCGGATTGATCGTCGTCGGCGCCACCCTGCTCTGCGGCATGCTCGGCGGATGCGTCACGACCGAGGGAACAGCGCCGGGGCAAGCCGACAGCACGGAGCGGGTCGCATCCGGCAAGCGGACCTTCCTGCAGAAGACCTTCATGACGATGGACGAGCGCTGCCGGCCGGTTCCGCGCCCCAAGGGCGTGCTGACCGAGCCGCCCCGGCACGGCAAGGTCCGGCTGGCGACCCGCAAGGCCGCGGCCGAATACGGTCCGGGGCCGATGCGGCATTGCGACGGCAAGGTCGGGCCGTCGCTCGCCTTCGAATATGCCTCGAAGCGCGGCTATCGCGGCCCCGACAGCTTCCTCGTGCGCATCCGCTACAATGATGGCGAGATCCGCCACGAGCGTTTCGAGATCGCGGTCGACTGAGGCTGGACACCAGAGGACAGCGTCATGCAGCGCAGCTTCGGAGCCTCGGGCCCGCTCGTCCCGGCCATCGGCCAGGGTAGCTGGTACAGCGAGCAAGGTGACCGGCGCGAGGCCATCGCGGCCTTCCGGCGCGGGCTCGATCTTGGCCTGACCCATATCGACACGGCCGAGATGTATGGCGACGGCCGCGCCGAGGCGCTGATCGGTGAAGCCATCGCAGGCCGGCGCGACGCGGTTTTCCTCGTATCGAAGGTGCTGCCGCACAACGCCTCGCGACGCGGCGTTCAGGCCGCCTGCGAGCGCTCGCTCAAGCAGCTGAAGACCGACCGGCTCGACTGCTACCTGCTGCACTGGCGCGGCCCGCATCCCCTTGAAGAGACCTTCGCCGCCTTCGAGGCGCTGCAGCAGGAGGGCAAGATCCTGTCCTGGGGTGTAAGCAATTTCGACGAGGACGATCTCGACGAGGCGCTCGCCGCCGCCGGCAAGGGCAGGATCGCCTGCAACCAGGTGCTCTACCATCTGCGCGAGCGCGCGATCGAGCATGCGGTGGTCCCGTGGTGCGAGCGGAACGGCGTCGCCGTCGTCGCCTACAGCCCCTTCGGCCATGACGATTTTCCGGCTGCCGGCACCCCTCAAGGCAAGGTCCTGGCCGAGATCGCGGCGGGCCATGGTGCGACGCCCCGGCAGGTCGCGCTCACCTTCCTGACCCGGCGCGACAGCGTGTTTGCTATCCCCAAGGCCGGCCGGGTCGCCCATCTCGAGGACAATGCCGGCGCGTTGAACCTCACGCTCTCCGAGGTTGAGATCGCCCGGATCGACGCAGCCTTCCCGCGCGGCCGCAAGCCCGCCTCGCTGCCGATGATCTGAGCCGCCGGAAACCACGTTCCGCCTTCCGGCTTTACAAGCCGGGGGCGTCGGCGCTTTCCTAGAGTCAAGGGCGGCAGCCGTCAGAGCTCGACAACGCCTCATCCAGCAGTAGCGTCTTTCGGAGTGAGTGTGATGCGTCGCGTTCTCGGCATCCTGGCCGCCCTGATCCTGTCGGCTTTCGCCGGCGCCGCCCATGCCGGCGTCGATGTCAGGGTCGATATCGTCGCCCAGCGCATGTCGGTGACCACCACCGACGGCGAGGTCTACGATTGGAAGATCTCGTCGGGCCGCAAGGGCTTCCGCTCGCCTAACGGCGTCTATCGACCGACCCGGCTCGAGAAGAACTGGTATTCGCGCAAATATGGCGGGGCGATGCCCCATTCCGTGTTCTTCCGCGGCGGCTACGCGATCCATGGCACGACGGCTGTCGGCGCGCTCGGCCGCCCGGCCTCGCATGGCTGCATCCGCCTGCACCCCGCCAACGCCGCCAAGCTCTTTGCACTGGTGAAGAAGCATGGCTCCGGCCAGACCAAGATCGCGTTGCACGGCGCCGCGCCCGACAATCTCTCGCGCTTCGCCAAGGCCTCATCGCCGTCGAAGGCCAAGCTCGCGAAGGCTCAGTCGTCCAAGCAGACAATCGCCAAGGCGAAGCAGCGCCATCAGGCGACGAGCGTCGCCCAGCAGCGCCGCGGCGGCGACTGGGAAACAGCGCGCGGCCAGATCCTGCTGCGGCCCACGCTGCCGGCCGGCGCTTATGGCTATCAGCCCTATTACCCGCGCGGCTACGGCTGGCGCTGACGGGCGAAAGCGCCCCGCTTGACGGAAAAATGCGTCGTCATTCCGGACACGCTGCGAAGCAGCGCCGATCCGGAATCCATCGGAGGGCTCGGCACTCTACGATGGATCCCGGGTCAAGCCCGGGATGACCGGCGGGTTTCCGCACAAGCTTTCAAGCGCTAGATCGCCTCGGGCACGATCCTGAGCCAGCCTTCCAGCGTCTCGCCCGGCGCCAGACGCTGGAGCGGTGCGGCGGCACGCGCCGGCGGTTCGCTCGGCGCGCCGATGGCGTGGCTCTGCGGCTCGACGCAGAGGAAATCAGCGCTGGCCGGTGCCCAGACCACCGGGCAGTCGAGATTATCGCTCGCGGTCAAGGTAATCGCGAGGCCGGTCGAGGGCGTCTCGATCCTCGCCGTGCCGTCCCAGCCGAGGAAGCTCCAGGCGGTGACGGTCTCGGCGCGGAAAGGCTGCGCCTCGGCATAGGGGCCGCCATCGGCGAAGGCCTGCTGGCCGGTCGCGCGGAAGGCCTCGCCGAAGACCAGCGCGCCGTCGCTGCGCATGACGAGGCGCGTGTCGGTGGCACAGGGAAACCAGGGATGGTGCCCCATGCCGAACGGTAGTGCCGTCTGCGCCTCGTTGGTGATCGCCATCCGGATGGTCATACCGGTGTCATCGAGGATGACTTCCTGCCGCGCCCGGTAGCGATAGGGATCAATTCCCTCGGTTCGCAGATGTTCAAGGACGGTATGACCGCGGTCATACTCCAGAACGTCCCATGCGGCCTGCCAGCCGAAACCGTGGATCGCCCCGCCCGGATCGTTCTGCGGGACGAGAAAGCGCTGCTCGCCATCGTCGACGACGCAGCCGAAGGCGCGGTTGGCGAAAGGCAGCAGCGCCCATGTCCCGAAGAAATTCGGCGAGGTCGTGCCCGGCTGCCGTCCGGCAGGCGGGTAGAGCACGTCATGGCGCCGCCCGTCCGGCCCGCGCCAGCTCAGGGAGGAGACGATGCCGCCCATCTCGGGATGAATGACGGCGTCGAGGCCGCCCGCTTGCAGTTCGAGCATCCGGCTTGTCCGATTCGTCCTCGTGATCCCGAATCTCAGGGTTGCCGGGAAGTCATACCTTGCACAAGGCTTCTCGGTCCCGGCTCTTGACCGGGCCGGGCACGGCAGAGACAGTCGCGCGCCTTGGATCGCCGCGCGTCCTATCGGACGCGATAGCGGCGATCCATACATGTATTGTCGCATCGGCTTCTTCCGGAAAGTGGATTCCACTTTTCGGTCCGATGCTGCTGCCGGAGCCTGCCATGCCCAAACCTCTGATCGCGCTCGACTGGGGCACGACCCGCGCACGCGCCTTCCTGATCTCGGAGACGGGCGCAGTGCTGGAGCGACGCATCGCCGATCGCGGCATCCAGTCGGTCCCGGCCGGCGGCTATCCGGAAGCTTTCGCCGAGCTTGCCGGCGATTTCCTGAAGGCTGCGCCCGATGCAGCGATCGTGCTCGCCGGCATGGTCGGCAGCCGCAACGGCTGGATCGAGGCACGCTATGTCCCCTGCCCGGCTTCGCCCGCCGAGATCGCGGCTGCCGCGATCAAGGCCGAGCTCGATGCCGCGACGACGGCCACCATCTTGCCCGGCCTGAGCTGCGACGACGGCGCCTTCGACGTGATGCGCGGCGAGGAGACCCTGATCGTCGGGCTCGGCCTGACCGACGGCATCGCCTGCCTGCCCGGCACGCATTCGAAATGGGCCGAGATCAAGCAGGGTCGCATCACCCGTTTCGCCAGCTTCATGACCGGCGAGATCTACGGGCTGCTGCGCAACGACTCGATCCTCGCCAGGCTGGCCGAAGCTCCCTCGGAGGCGGACACCGTCGAAGGCGCCGCCCGCGGCCGCGCTGCTGCCGGCCGGCCCGGCGGATTGCTCAACACCGCCTTCGCGGCCCGCACCGAGGTCCTTGCCGGCCGGATGCCGGGCGGCGCGGTCGGCCCTTATCTCTCGGCGCTGCTTGTCGGTCAGGAGATCGCCGGGGCCGAGGCCTTGTTCGGCAAGGGCCAGACGATCCATCTCGTCGCTGACGGAGCGCTGGCCGAGAGCTATGGCGCCGGCCTGCAGGCAAGGGGGCACGCCATCCAGCTCATTTCGCCTGAAGCGGCCTTCGTCGCCGGCGTCAGGCGGCTCGCGGCCGATCTCCCGGCATGATCGTCGTCTTCGGCTCGATCAATATCGATCTCGTGACCCCGGTCGAGCGCCTGCCGGGGCCGGGCGAGACCGTGCTCGGCCCGGGCTATGCCCTGCACCCCGGCGGCAAGGGCGCGAACCAGGCGCTTGCGGCCCGTCGTGCCGGCGCGGATGTCGTCCTTGTCGGCGCGACCGGGCGGGACCGATTCAGCGATGCCGCGCTGGCGCTGCTCACCGCCGAGGGCGTCGACCTCGATCATGTCGCACTGGTCGACGAGCCGACCGGCGCCGCCTTCATCGCGACGGATCGCGAGGGCGCCAACCAGATCATCGTCGCAGCCGGCGCCAATGCCGTCGTGCGGCCGGATGCCTTGCGGCAGCTCGAGCTTGCGGCGGAGGATATCCTGTTGCTGCAACGCGAGGTCCCCGAGGAAGCCTGCCTCGCAGCGGCGCTCGCGATGAAGCAAGCCGGCGGGCGCGTGATCCTCAACCTCGCCCCGGCCGAGGCGCCTTCGCCCGCCCTCCTCGAACAGCTCGATATCCTGATCGTCAACGAGCACGAGGCCGCGGTCCTGGCGCAAGCGCTCGGCTGGCCGGAACGGGACCCCGATGCGATCGCCCGCCGGCTCGACAATGAGCGGCACATCGTCACGATCGCGACGCTGGGAGCAGCCGGAGTCGTGGCCTGGATCGACGGCACCCGCCATCGGCTCGACGCGCCGCAGGTCGCGGTCGTCGACACCGTCGCGGCGGGCGACAGTTTCACCGGGGCCTTCGCTGCAGCGCTCGCCGCCGGGAAGGCGATGGGCGCTGCGCTGCGCGACGGGCTCGCCGCCGGTTCGCTCGCCTGCACCAAGCGGGGAGCCCAGCCGAGCATCCCCTCTGCTGTCGAGATCGCAGCCCTGGCCGCCACGCTTGCCGGCGAACCCCGCCGGTAAGTCCGGATTAAGCCTTTCGGCACTCCGCCAGGTCTCCTCCTCCGGTTGCACGCAAATGCATGCAGCCCGTTCACGCTTCGTCAGGGCTCGCTTCCGCATCGTGCGAGCACCGGCGGAGGGACCGGAGGGACCGTGACGACATCACCATTGATCTGGGCGTTGAGCGTGGCCGGTGCCGCTGTCGTCGGGGCCTTGTCCTATACGCATTGGCTCGCCCCGCGCATGGCGAACGAAGCGCCCGCCGCCGCGGTCGCCGCGACAGCGCAGAGAGCGCCCGGACCACGCATGCCCACGACGCTTGCGGTCGCGGCCGATTATCGCGGGCACTACATCGTGCACCCCTCGGTCGACAATTACCGCATCAAGATGATGGTCGACACCGGCGCCAGCTTCGTGGCGCTGACATCCGCCGACGCGCAAGCGCTCGGGATCAGGAACGACGCCTCGTCGCGCAAGGTCATGCTCAGCACGGCCAACGGCACGATCGTCGGCTTCCGCACCGTGCTGCGGGAGATCCGGCTCGGCGAGATCGTCGTCCGCAATGTCGATGCCGTCGTCCTGCCCGAGCGCGCGCTCTCGATGAGCCTGCTGGGCAACTCCTTCCTCAGCAAACTCCTGGGCTACGAGGTCCAGACCGGGCGCATGGTGCTGCGCGGCTAGAGCCATTCCGCAATTCTCCGAATCGCTGAATGGCTCCAGGTCCTTGTTTTGTTGCATTTTCTTTACGCGAACCGGCGTCCACTTCGCTCGAAAAGGCTCTCGAGCCATTCCGGCAACCGCGCATAGCGGCTTCTGCGCTCGGGACTGCAAAGAGCGCGAAACCAGGGGGCGTTGGAGGCGAGCCTGTGTTCGCGGGAACGCGGACCGTCCGACCGGTCGCCGCGTCGCGAAGCGTTTCAGCTGAAGTTCGGGCAGGCGTTGGTGCCGGTCCGCACCACCTGTTCGACGCTCGGGGAGCCGCCGGCCAGGCCATTGCGCGGACGCGCAAAGATCGCGTGGTCGCCGAGCGTAAGCGTCCCGGTGATAACATAGCCGAGGTTTGGCGTGTACTTGTAGCTCGCGTGCGCCATGATCACCGAGGTATTCGGAACCCGAACGCTATCGGGAACGATGACCGTGGTTCCCCGGCCCGGCGCGACGCCATTGCGCTCGTTGCTCCAGCAGACCTTCGCAACGCCGGTCGCGTCGATGACGACATTGGCGATCACCATGGAGGCATTGTTGTAGTCGTACGGCATCAGGATCGTCTGCGCGGCATTGAAGATATTCTCGACTTCCGCGGGCGAAACCGACTGGACGCGCGCCGTGAGATCGCTGAGAGCCGAGGTCAGCTGCGTGACCTTGCGGTTGACCATCACGAGCTGCACCACCTCCACCATGCCGACATAGGCGACGAGCATCACCGGCATCAGCATGGCGAACTCGACCAGCGCCACGCCTTCCCGATCGCGGCAGAACCGGCGCCAGAGGCGCGGACCCGTCTTTTTGCGCATGCCCATCATCCCGATCAAGACCCTGCAGGAGGAGTGGCGCCCGACGCGACGAAGGGCTCGGCCCGGAAGGCCATGCTCACGACGATACCGCGGCGGCCTGACCCGGGGGACCCGATATTGGCCAGCCCCGTCGAGGCCCAGCCCGTCAGGAAGAGCTTGTAGTCGAGCACGGCGCGCACGACGACGATGTCGTTGCCCTGCGGCTGGGTGTAGCCGAAGCCGGTCGTATTGAGGCCCCCGCCGGCAATCGGATTGCTCCCCGCCGTCCCGGACGACGCGGCGGAGAAACTGTTGTAGACGCGGACGTCGACATACAGTTTCGAGCAATCGATGAGCCCTATCGGCGCACGGGCGCAGATGGCGTCGCGGAACTTCACAGCGTTCGCCGCGCCGGTGGGCGCATTGTAGAGCGTCCGCGATTGCCCCGTGACCAACGAGCGCGAAACTTGCGACAGCGACTCTTCGAGAATCTGGTTGGACCAGAACATCAGAGCCGTCTCGAAGATCGCGAAGAGAAGCGCGAAGAACGGTACCGCGACGAAGCCGAACTCTACGGCGGCCACGCCATCCTGGGAGCGACGGAAGCGCCGAAGCAGCGGGAAGCGAACGCCGCGGCGCTGCGGCACTCTACTCGGCAACGGCCCATTTTTCGTTCGGTCGAACATCCATTTGCCTCATCGAGCTTCGGCCCAGGCCAGAAATCTCTACGACAAAAGAATTTCCGATCGGTTAGGAGCGCCGCCGGCCAGCGCGAAACGGCATGAAGCTTTCGCTAACCATCGCCGCACGCACGAGCGCGTGCCGCGCGCGCGTTCCTGCAACAGGCTTCAAGGGGTTTCGACTGCCAGGGCCTGCCCTAGTTCCGCGCGCCGCCCGCCGCGAGCGCGTTGCGCGCGCTCGCCTGCCCTGCGGTGCGGCCGAAGAAGCTCTGCGCATCGCCCATCTGGATCGAAGGCTCGCAGTTCGGATTGCAGGCATAGCTTTCGCGGTCCATGCCCCGCTGAACCGTCAGAACCTCGTCGGACGCCGCACCGACCCGCACCATCGATTCGGCCAGCAGCGTTCCGTTGGCGTCCAGCGCGATCAGGTTGGTGACGCCGAAGCTCTTGCCGGTGACGATCATGACGCCGTTGCGCTGCACCGCCACATCAGCGATGGCCGGATTGCCGACGACAACCGTCTGAGCCTTCTCGGGCAAGCGCACGACCTTGGCGTGATCGACGAGAACGACCACGCTTTCGGATTTTTCACGCTGCGGCGCGGCGGCAGCGGTCCCGCAGATGGTGATCGCGAGGGCTGTCGCGGCCACCCAGCGCGTCAGCCGACGGCGCCCTTCAGGAGCACGAATGATCAACATGGCGGCGCCTCAAGCTTTGCGACCTCCTCAATGAAGCCCAAAATGATGAATCAAACCCTAAGCACGCCGCGGACAGCGATCTCATACGGCTGAACCGATCGTGCCGCAGCGAAATAACGGAGAGATCGAGCGCTTATATCGAGGCAAACTCGAAATAAATTGACGCTATTCGATCGATTAAACGCCTTGTTTACCGATCAAAACTCGTCAATCTGGCTTTACTCATAAGCTGCCATTTGATTTATGCCTGCTAAATCGAGCGTTAACCACAGAAAAAACACGACCGAAAACAAGCCAATTCTTCGATCCTCTTAACCGATCGGCAAGACGAGCGGGCTAGTGTCGTTCCTGTCGCTGACCGAAGCCACCTCAGAGCACAGGCAGCCGTCAAACCGTGGTGTAAAGGAGTTTCAGCATGACCAATCTTTTCGCTCGCTTCGTCAAGGACGAGTCCGGCGCCACCGCCATCGAATACGGCCTGATCGCCGCCCTGATCGCCGTCGCCGCCATCACCGCGATGACCACCGTCGGCACCGAGCTGATCGCCAAGTTCACGACCATCTCGGACACGCTGAAGAACGCCGGCACCGGCGGCTAAGCCATAGTTGCCCGCAAGGGTGACGCCAGGGCGCTCCGGGCAACCGGAGCGCCTTTCTTTCTTCAGGTGAGCTTTCCGCATCCGCGTAAAGCTTTCGGTGACAAACCAACGTCAGGATGACACGCATCCGGAGCCCGCTTCCATGTCGCTGTCCCTTGTCCTCGTCCTTGGTCTTTTTCCGCTCGCCATGGCCTATGCGGCCGCGAGCGATCTTGTTTCGATGACGATCTCGAACCGGCTCTGCCTGATCCTGATTGCGGGCTTCGCGGTCTGCGCGGCCGTGCTGGGCTTCGATCTCAGCAAACTCGGCTCTCACCTGGCTGCCGGGGCGCTCGTTCTCGCCATCTCCTTCGGGTTGTTCGCCGCCGGCTGGATCGGCGGGGGCGACGCCAAGCTCGCCGCCGCGACCGCCCTGTGGTTCGGTTTCGACCAGCTCATGCCCTACCTGTCGATCGCCGGCCTATTCGGCGGCCTCCTGACCTTCGCCCTTCTCATGCTGCGCGCCCGCCCCTTGCCGGCGCTGATGGAGACATGGCCATGGCTGCGCAGGCTGCACGCCGCCAACGAGGGCGTACCTTACGGCATCGCGCTGGCTTTTGCCGCGCTGCTCGTCCTGCCGGAAACGAGGATCTGGCACGCCGCGATCGGCCTCTGACCCGCCGCGCGGCCGTAACGTCAGCGGCGCTCAAAAAATATACGACCGATTAACCATAAGTTGACGTTTCCCGACGACGATCCGGGACGAGAGCCAATCACACTTGGCCGAGGGTCGTTCGTCCATGAGTCCCGCACGCATCATCATTCTCGCGGTCGCGCTCGTAGCAGGGCTGGGCGCGGCAGTGCTCGTCCAGAGCCCGAAAGCCCCCGCGCCCGTCGCAAAGATCGAACAGGCGCCGACCGTGCCGGTCCTGGTCGCGGCGACCGACATCCCGGTCGGCAACACCGTGACGGCCACCGACCTGCGCTGGCTCGACTGGCCGCTGGCCAGCGTGCCGGCCGGCATCATCCGCAAGGACGAAACGCCCGAAGCCGAAACAGAGATCATCGGGCAGGTGGCGCGCTATGCCACCCTCGGCGCCGAGCCGATCCGCCGCGAGAAGCTGATCAAGACCGACGGAACCGGCTTCCTCTCGGCGGTCCTGCCCGCGGGCATGCGCGCCGTCGCGATCTCGACCGACAGCCGCGGCGCCAACACCGCCGGCGGCTTCATCCTTCCCAACGACCGTGTCGACGTGATCTCCACCTCGCGCGGCGAATCGGATGGCCACGTCAGCGAAGTCATCCTGCGCAATATCCGCGTCCTGGCGATCGGCCAGAACGTGCAGGAACGCAACGGCGAAAAGGTCGTGGTCGGCGAGACCGCGACGCTCGAGATCGAGCCGGGACAGGTCGAAGGGCTGGTCCAGGCCCAGAAGTCGGGCTCGCTCTCGCTGGCCCTGCGCAGCCTCAAGGATGCCGGCGAAAAGAACCCGCCCGCCCAAGCCGACAACTCCATGACGCTCGTGCGCTACGGTGTCACCTCGAAGAGCGTGAAGCCATGATCAGATCTTCTCTCCGCCTCGCGACGGCCCTCGCGCTCGCTCTGGCCGCAGGCAGCGCCGCCGCCCAGTCCACAGGAAGCGGACCCGCTCCCGTCCTGAACGTCGGCTCGAGCGAGAACGCGATCTCCCGCAAGCTCGACCTCTCGATCGGGCGCTCGCTGATCGTCGAGTTGCCGCGCGACGCCAAGGAGGTCTTCGTCGCCAATCCGAAGGTCGCCAACGCGGTGGTCCGGACGGCGCGCAAGCTCTTCGTCATCGGCATCGCCGACGGCAACACCTCGATGTTCGTAATGGATGGCGACGGCCAGCAGATCACCGCGCTCGACATCAATGTCGGGCGCGATCTCAACGTGCTCAGACAGACGCTGCGCACGGCGCTCCCGAATTCACAGATCGAGATCAAGCCGGCGGGCGATTCGATCCTGCTCATCGGCACGGTGCCGAACGCCTCGGACGCGACCCAGGCGGTCGACATCGCCAAGGCCTTCGTCGGCGGCGCCTCCTCCTTCAGGGCCGGCGCGGTGATCAACTCGCTGACCATCCGCGACCGCGACCAGGTGATGGTGAAGGTCACGGTGTCCGAGGTCGCGCGCAAGGCGATCAAGCAGCTCGGCATCAATTCCAGCGGCGAATGGAAGCTCGGCAACTTCTCGATCACACCCACGATCGACAACCCCCTCTCGCTTTCGCCGCAGGCCCTGTCCGCCTCGGCGATCAGTGCCGGCATCGGCAATTCCAAGAACTTCACGCTGCGGGCGCTGGAACGGGCCGGCATGGCGCGCGTCCTGGCCGAGCCGACGGTGACCGCGATCTCGGGCGAGAGCGCGAAATTCACCGCCGGCGGCGAGGTTCCGATCCCGACCGGCTACACCTGCGACCCGGCCAAGGCCGTCTGCACGCTCGGCGTCACCTACAAGCCGATCGGCGTCGCCCTGAACTTCACCCCGATCGTGCTCTCGGCGAACAAGATCAGCATGCGCATCGCGACCGAGGTCACCGAACTCGACTTCGAGAACCAGATCGTGCTCCAGGGCGGATCCGGCCAGCCCACCGTCACCGTCCCCGCCTTCCGCGTACGCAAGTCGGACACGACGGTCGAGCTGCCGTCCGGCGGCACGCTGGCCACCGCCGGCCTGATCCAGCGCGTCTCCAAGACCTCGATCAACGGCCTGCCCGGCCTGATGAACCTGCCGGTCATCGGCGTGCTGTTCCGGTCGCGCGACTACCAGCGCGAGGAGACCGAGCTGATGATCGCCGTCACGCCCTACATCGCCAAGCCGATGCAGCCGAGCGAGGTCCAGCGGCCCGATGACGGCTTCGTCGAGACCCACGACGCCCAGGCGATTCTGCTCGGCCGCCTGAACAAGATCTACGGCAGCGGCGGCGGCCCGGTTCCGCAGGCTTACAAGGGCCGCGTCGGCTTCATCGCCGACTGAGCGCACCCCGCGACAACGATGATGGATGGCCCGACCATGACGGTTTCCTCCCGGATCGACTCGACAGGACCACGCCTGATCGTCGCCGTGCTGGCGCTCAGTGCCCTCCTCGGCGGCTGCGCCAAGCGCGCGCCCGAGGGCGACACGCTCGCCTACGGACCGGAAGACGTGCGCGAGCGGCACCCGATCGTGCTGCGCGACGCTCCACGCTCGCTCGACGTCTTCGTCGGGCGCAGCGGCAGCACGCTCGATGCCCGGCAGGCCGAGGATGTCGCCAGCTTCGCCCGCGAATTTCGCCGCTCCGGCAAAGGCGGCCTGGTGGCCGAGGTCCCGACCGGCGATCGCCGCGACCGAGCGGCCCATGACACGCTGAACGGCATCCGGGCAGCGCTGTCGCGCGGCGGCGTCTCACCCGCCGTCCTCAGCGTCCGCAGCTATCCCGTCCGGGATCCCGGCCTGACCTCGCCAATCCGCCTGACCTTCGCTTCGCTGCAGGCAAGCGTGGCGCATTCTTGCGGACAATGGCCGACAGACCTGGGCGCCTCCGATTTCAGGTTCTCGGCCTCGAACGCACCCTATTGGAATTTCGGCTGCACATCGCAGGCGACGCTGGCGGCGCAGATTGCCGATCCGATCGATCTCGTCCGCTCCCGCGACGAGGGCCGCCCCGACATCGTCAAGCGCATGGGCGCCATCACCAAGCTTCGCGAGGGCCGGGATCCCTCGACCCAGTACCGCCAGCAGACGCCGCAGATCAACTCGGCGGTCGGAGGCAACTGATGCACGCCGAAACCCGCGACGTCCCCGCGCTCGACCTGCCGAACGACGAGATCATCGCGCCGCTGCCGCGCATCACGCTGCAGGCTTTCTGCGAAACGCCGGCCGTCGCCGCGACCATGCAGGCCGCGGTCGCCGACCGGCGCATGGACAAGGCCCATGCCCGCGTCCAGATGGGCGGGCCGGCGGCCGCCGTCGAGGCCTTCCGCGCCGCGCCCACGCCCAACGTCATCGTGCTCGAAGCCGTGGCCGACCCCGCAACGCTGGTCTCGCATCTCGAATCCCTGTCCGAAAGCTGTGACCCCGGCACCAAGGTCGTCGTGATCGGCCATGTCAACGACGTCCAGCTCTATCGCGACCTGATCCGCCGCGGCGTCAGCGAATATCTGATCGCGCCGCTGGAGCCACTCGACATCCTGCGCACGCTGTCGGAGCTCTACATCGCCCCGGAGGCCCGCAATCTCGGCCGCGTCATCGCGGTTATGGGGGCCAAGGGCGGCGTCGGCGCCTCGACCGTCGCGCACAACATCTCCTGGGCGATCGCGCGCAATCTCGATGCCTCGACCGTCGTGGTCGACCTCGACATCGCCTTCGGCACGGCCGGGCTCAACTTCAACCAGGACCCGCCGCAAGGCATCGCGGAAGCGGTATTCGCGCCCGAGCGCCTCGATTCCAACATGCTGGACAGGCTCCTGTCGCGCTGCAGCGACAATCTCGCGCTGCTGGCCGCTCCGGCGATCCTGGACCGGACGGTCGATCTCGACGAGGACGCGCTCGAACAGCTCCTCGACCTGCTGCGCGCCAGCGTGCCCTGCATCATCCTCGACGTGCCGCATCAGTGGAACGCCTGGGTGAAGCGGACGGTGCTCGGCGCCGACGAAATCCTCATCGTCGCCGAACCCGAGCTCGCCTCCCTGCGCAACGCCAAGAACCTGGTCGACCTGTCGCGGGCGACGCGGCCCAACGATGCCGTCGCCCGGCTCGTCCTCAACCGCGTCGGCGTCCCCAAGCGGCCGGAGATCAACGCCGGAGAGTTCTCCAAGGCACTCGGCATCGACGTGCTCAGCACGGTTCCGTTCGACGCGCAATTGTTCGGCACGGCCGCCAATAACGGCCAGATGATCGCCGAGGTGCAGGCGGGCAGCAAGGCGACCGAGGCCTTCACCCAGATCGCCAGCGCGCTGACCGGACGCGGCGAAGCCAAGCGGGGCCGGCGCAGCCTGCTCGAGCCATTCGTCGCGAAGCTGAAGCGCCGCAAGGCCTCGTGAGGGACAGGGACTGACGATGACGGGGAGACGCCCGCACGCCAGGCAAGAGACCGGCCCGGATCGGGCGGGAGAGTGTTGAGATGTTCGGCAAGCGATCCGCAGGCGCCGGTACCGCGCCCAACCTGAACGCAAGAGCGCCCGTGGCCGCCCAGGCCGCGTCGCGCAAACCCGAGCTCGCTCCGGCCGCCATGGAGGAACGCAGGGTCGCGCCGGTGGTCGAGGCGACCCCGCGCTCCGAAGACTACTACCAGATGAAGAGCATGATCTTCGGGGCGCTGATCGAGGCCATCGATCTGTCGCAGCTCGCGAAGCTCGATGCCGAATCGGCGCGCGAGGAAATCCGCGACATCATCAACGAGATCATCTCGCTGAAGAACGTCGTGCTCTCGATCGCGGAGCAGGAAGAGCTGCTCGACGACATCTGCAACGACGTGCTCGGCTACGGACCGCTCGAGCCCCTGCTGGCCCGCGACGACATCGCCGACATCATGGTCAACGGCGCCAACCGGACCTTCATCGAAACCGCCGGCAAGATCCAGCTCACCAATATCCGCTTCCGCGACAACGCGCAGTTGATGAACATCTGCCAGCGCATCGTCAGCCAGGTCGGCCGGCGCGTCGACGAAAGCTCGCCGATCTGCGACGCGCGCCTCGCCGACGGGTCGCGCGTCAACGTCATCGCGCCGCCGCTGGCCATCGACGGCCCGGCGCTCACCATCCGCAAGTTCAAGAAGGACAAGCTGACGCTCGACCAGCTCGTCAAGTTCGGCGCGATCTCGCCGCCGGGCGCCGAGATCCTGAAGATCATCGGACGGGTCCGCTGCAACATCGTCATTTCGGGCGGCACGGGTTCCGGCAAGACGACGCTGCTCAACTGCCTGACCAACTATATCGACGAAGACGAGCGCGTCATCACCTGCGAAGACGCGGCCGAGCTGCAGCTCCAGCAGCCGCATGTGGTGCGCCTCGAAACACGCCCGCCCAACCTCGAAGGCACGGGCGCGGTGACGATGCGCGACCTCGTCAAGAACTGCCTGCGCATGCGTCCGGAACGTATCATCGTCGGCGAGGTGCGCGGACCCGAGGCTTTCGACCTGCTCCAGGCGATGAACACGGGCCATGACGGCTCGATGGGCACGCTGCACGCCAACTCGCCCCGCGAGTGCCTGAGCCGTATCGAATCGATGATCACCATGGGCGGCTTCTCCCTGCCCTCGAAGACGCTGCGCGAGATGATCTGCTCGTCGGTCGACGTCATCATCCAGGCCCAGCGCCTGCGCGACGGATCGCGCCGGATCACCCACATCACCGAAGTGATGGGCATGGAAGGCGAAGTGATCACGACGCAGGACCTGATGCTCTACGACATCGTCGGCGAGGATGCCGCCGGCAAGCTCATCGGCCGGCACCGCGCCACCGGCGTCGGGCGGCCGCGCTTCTGGGAGCGCGCGCGCTATTTCAACGAGGACCAGCGCCTCGCCGCCGCTCTCGACCAGCTCGAAGAAGCGGGCACCAGCCATGCCCTCTGAACGGAAGCTCTCGCGCGGAGGCCGGGCATGAACACGAGCATGCTCGCCGTCGCGCTGTTGGCCATGATCGCCGTCGGCGGCGTGGTCTACGCCCTGCTCTATCCGACGCTCAGCGGCGAGAAGCGCGCCGAGAAGCGGCGCAAGGAGTTCGCCGGGCCGAGCGCGGTGCGCGGCATCGACCGGGAGGCGCAGGCCCGCAACAAACGCGGCCAGATCGCGCAGAGCCTGAAGGATATCGAGAACCGCGAGAACGCGCGCAACAAGATCTCGCTCGAGCAGCGCATCGGCCAGGCCGGCTTAACCTGGACCCCCAAGAAATATTACGGGATCAGCGCGGGAATCGCGGCCGCGGTCGGGCTCCTGCTGTGGCTCGCGAGCGGAAACTGGATCCTCGGTCTCGTCGGCCTCTTCATCGGCGGCTTCGGCATGCCTGCCTGGTTCCTGAAACGTTGCAAGAGCACGCGCCTGAAGAATTTCGGCGTCGAGTTCCCCAACGCGCTCGACGTCATCGTGCGCGGCATCAAGGCAGGCCTGCCCGTGAACGACTGCCTGCGCATCATCGCGAACGAAGCCACGGAGCCGGTGAAGAGCGAATTCAGGATGATCATCGAGTCGCAGGCGCTGGGCCTGCCGCTGTCGGAAGCCGTCGTCAAACTGAACGAGCGCATGCCCTGCGCCGAGGCCAATTTCTTCGGGATCGTCATCGCCATCCAGCAGAAGACCGGCGGCAACCTCTCCGAGACGCTCGGGAACCTGTCACGCGTGCTGCGCGAGCGCCGCAAGATGCGCGACAAGATCGCGGCGGTATCGATGGAAGCCAAGGCCTCGGCGGCCATCATCGGGTCGCTGCCCCCGGTGGTGGCCATCCTCGTCTGGCTCACCACCCCGAAATACATCGAGCTTCTCTGGATTACCCAGGCCGGCAAGGTTGCGCTGGTCGCGAGCGGCCTGTGGATGCTCATCGGCATCTTCATCATGAAAAAGATGATCAATTTCGACATCTGAGACGGACAATGATTGCCCAGATCGCCAACAGCGTCACCAATCCGCAGTTCATGCTGGCGCTGCTGGCCGCCATCGCGGCGGCAGCGACCGTGCTGACGATCGCGATTCCGCTGACCGAGGGCAACAATCTCCAGAAGCGCATGAAGAATGTCGCGACGGAGCGCGAAAAAATCCGCGCCCGCGAACGCGAGAGACTCAACCGGCAGAACGAGAAGGTTTCGCTGCGGCAGGAGCCGAAAGCCTATATGCGGCGCATCGTGGAGCGCTTCAAACTGGGCGACTGGCTCGGCACGGAAAACGCCAAGAAGCAGCTCGCCATGGCCGGCTATCGCGGCCCCCAGGCGGAAGTCACCTTCCTGTTCTTCCGCCTCGCCGCTCCTGTCGGGCTGTTCCTGTTCACGCTGTTCTACGTCTTCGCCATCAATGGTTTCGGCCAGCCCTTCACGATCAAGATCGCCATGGCGATCGCCGGCGCCTATCTCGGCATCAAGGCTCCGGAAATCTTCCTGTCGAACCAGGCCAGCAAACGGCAGATGTCGATGCGCCAGGCCTTTCCGGACGCGCTCGACCTGCTGCTGATCTGCGTGGAATCCGGCATGTCGATCGAGCACGCGTTCCGGAAGGTCGCGGGCGAGATCGGCAACCAGTCGGTGCCGCTGGCGGAGGAATTCGCGCTGTGCACGGCCGAGCTGTCCTATCTGAGCGACCGGCGCATCGCCTACGAGAACCTCGCGATCCGCACCGGCCTCGAGAGCGTGAAATCGGTCTCGACAGCCCTGATCCAGGCCGAGCGCTACGGCACGCCGCTCGGCACCGCCTTGCGCGTCCTGGCCCAGGAAAGCCGCGACCAGCGCATGTCGGCGGCCGAGAAGAAGGCGGCTGCGCTGCCGCCGAAACTCACGGTGCCGATGATCCTGTTCTTCCTGCCGGTGCTGTTCGTCATCATCATGACGCCCGCCCTGGTGCAGGTCTTCCACTGGAAGTGAAGGCTGCGCGATCGCCGGGTTTCGACCCCGCGCAAAGATGGCAGCACCGTTGCACGCTTCGGCATTAGGCCCGCTGATGAAGAAGGCCGGAGCCCCAGGGCTCCGGCCTTCTTCGGTTCTGCACGAGTCTTCCGAGGCGCGCCAGGTTCGTCGGAGATGCCGTCTTTAGGCCGGCGGGGCGGCGGCAGGCATGGCACCCGCTCCCTGGACCGCCGGCTGCCGCGCCGGCGCCTGAGCCCGACCTTTGCCGCCCTTGAGCAACTCCCAGCTGTTCTGCTGGCTGACGCTGCGCTTGAGATAGGCGATCGCCGCCGCGGCCTCGGCCGGACTCTGGTCGCGGCGGGCGAGGGTCTCGGCCTCGCCGAAGCGTCCCTGCAGGCCGAGGACCAGCACGAGATTCTGGCGGACGCGAGCATCCGCCCGCTCGGAGGCCACGGCCTCGGACAGAATGCGCTCGGCCTCCGGCAGGTTGCGCGACAGGGCGAGCGACAGCCCGTAGTTCGACATGATCGTCGGCTCGTTGGGAGCAAGCTTCAGCGCCGACTGGTAGATCTGCTGGGCGCGCGCGTGCTCGCCGAGCTGGTCGGCGACCGTGCCCTGCGCCGACAGGATTCGCCAATCCGGACGCTCGGGCGAATGCGCCCGCGACAGCACGTCGTCCGCCTCCCGGAAACGTCCGTTGTCCGCGAGCGTGCGGCCATAGGCGCCGAGCAGCTCGCGATCGTCCTGATGGATGAGGATGGCGCTCTGCAGCACGGCCAGGGCCTGTGCGTTCTGATCGAGGCTCCGCAGCGCCCGCGCATAGTAGAAGGCGGCGTCGCGGTCCTTGGGATTGGCATCGTAGCGCTTGGCCCAGGTCTCGCGATCAGCCTGCCAGTCCGACGCGGTGCGCGGCTGGCTAGCCTGGCTGCGGCCGATCGAGCCGGTGATGTCACCCAGACCGCCACGGCCCTGGCAACCGGCAAGAGCGAGCGCCGCAAGACAGACGGCGAGGCCGAGACCTGTACGGGAGCCCCGCGCGGGCTCGCGGGCTGAAGAATGGGGCCGGGCAGAAGACATGGGCCGGATCGCCTCCCGAAAACGGGTCGTCTGGATGGGTTCACTGGTCGATCCGGTGATAAAGCGTTAACCCTAATGCATTCTTAATTGCCTCCCCGACGCCCCTGCCCGAAACCGAAACAGCGCTCCGTGCATAGTCTTCTGATCTCCGCTCCCGCCGCCGCCATTCCCGTTCACGTCGCCTCGGCCAGCACCTGGCCCGCGCTTCAGGACAAGCTCTCTCCGGCCCAGCGCAGCTTCGCCCTCGCGCAGGGTTTTGCCGCCCGCGCCGGCCAGCATTGCCTGCTGCCCGACGCACAAGGGGCGCTGGCGGCTGTCCTGCTCGGCATCGATGCTACCGCGCGCCGGCCCGATCCGTTCGCGGCCGGGCGGCTCGCCGCGCTGCTGCCCGCCGGCGATTACATCTTGTCGGGAGAGATCGGCGATCCCGCGCTGGCCACGCTGAGCTGGCTGCTGCAGGGCTACCGTTTCGATCGCTACCGCAAGCCGAACCCGGCACGCGCCCGGCTGGTCATCCCCGATGGCGTCGATGGCGAGGAGATCAGCCAGATCGCCGAATCCGCGATGCTGGCGCGCGACCTCGTCAATACGCCAGCCAATGAGCTTGGACCGGGCGAGATCGAAGCGGCGATCCGCGGACTCGCCACCGAATGCGGTGCGACGGTCACCAGCATCATCGGCGACGACTTGATCGCCCGCAATTTCCCGATGATCCACGCGGTCGGCCGTGCCTCGACGCGGGCGCCGCGGCTCGTCGACCTCACTTGGGGCGATCCCGCCCATCCCAAGGTCACACTCGTCGGCAAGGGCGTCGCCTTCGACACTGGCGGGCTCAATCTCAAGCCCGATGCCTCGATGCTGCTGATGAAGAAGGACATGGGCGGCGCAGCGGCAGCGATCGCGGCGGCGCGGATGATCATGCTGGCGAAGCTGCCGGTACGCTTGCGCCTGCTCGTTCCGGCCGTCGAGAACGCCGTGTCGGGCAATGCCTTCCGGCCCGGCGACGTGCTGGCCAGCCGCAAGGGCCTTTCGGTCGAGATCGGCAATACCGATGCCGAGGGTCGGCTGATCCTGGCCGATGCGCTGGCTCTCGCCGACGAAGAGGCGCCGGCGCTGCTGGTGGATTTCGCGACGCTGACCGGCGCCGCGCGGACCGCGCTCGGGCCTGAACTGCCGCCCTTCTACACGCATGACGAAAGCCTCGCCGCCGAGATCGCCCGGCTCGGCATGGCCATGAACGACCCAGTCTGGCGGCTGCCGCTCTGGCCGCCCTATGACGGCCTGCTCGAGTCCAAGATCGCCGACGTCAATCACATCTCCAGCGGCGGTATGGCGGGCTCGGTCACGGCGGCGCTGTTCCTCAACCGCTTCGTCGAGAAGGCGCAATCCTATGTCCATTTCGACATCTATGCCTGGAATCCGGCGGCCAGGCCGGGACGGCCGGAAGGCGGCGAATGCCAGGGTGCAAGGCTGATCCACGCGCTGGTGAAGCAGCTTTATCCGCGCAGTTAAGGCTGATCGGCGAAGGCGATTGCGCGACAGCGCCACCGCGCTAATGATACGGGTCCGTAACGATCTGGACCCGTGTCTTTATGCCCCTGGAGATCAGACCTTCGCAGGCGCTCAAGCTGTGGCGGCAGGTCCATCTCGATCTGGTGCGGGACCACGATGCCGATCTCTCGGCGCGCCAGACCGCGATCCTGCTGACGGTCTATCTCGAATTGCCGCCGCATACCGTACGCGGCCTCGCCAAGCAGCTCGGCGTGACCAAGCCGGTGATCACGCGCGCGCTCGACACACTCGGCAAGCTCGGCCTGCTGACGCGCAAGCGCGACGAGGCGGACCGCCGCAATGTCGTGATCCAGCGCACCGTCGCCGGGGCGCTCGCCGTCGAGCGGCTGGCCGATCTCGTGACCGAGCATGCCAAGGAGATCGGCGGAAGCTGACGCCTCTCCCCGACCGCCTCCCGCCACGCTAGATTGCCGCCATGACCGCGATTCTCGACCGCCGCATCCACGCCTTCCGCCCCGATCTCGCCGCCCGCGCGCTGACGGGGCAAGTCGAGGCCTCGCGCTTCGCCGACCCGCAGGCGATGCGCGTCGTCGCGGCCTCCGCTCCGGTGCGGCGTGAACCGCGCCCCGACGCCCCGCTCGACACCGAGGCGCTCGCCGGCGAGCTGGTGCAGGTCTATGAGCGCGAGGAAGGCTGGGCCTGGGCGCAGCTCGCGGGCGACGGCTATGTCGGCTACATCCCCGACGATGCCCTGCGGCCGGACCAGCCCGCGCCGACGCATCGCGTCGCGGATTTGCGGACCTTCGTCTATCCCGGCCCTTCGATCAAACTGCCGCCGCTGACCTGGCTTTCGCTCGGCGCCTCTGTCGCCGTCGTCGAGAGCAAGGGCGATTTCGCGGTTCTGGCCGATGGCGGCCATGTCTTCGCCGCCCATCTCGCGCCGCTCGACGAGCATGAGACGGATTTCGTCGCTGTCGCCGAGCGCTTCGTCGGCGTGCCCTATCTCTGGGGCGGCAAGACCAGCCTCGGGCTCGACTGCTCGGGCCTGACCCAGCTTTGCCTGGCGGCGGCCGGCATCGCCGCGCCGCGCGATTCCGACATGATGGAAGCGACGCTCGGCCGGCCGGTCGAACTGCGCGAGGACCTGTCAGGGCTCCAGCGCGGCGACCTCGTCTTCTGGAAGGGCCATGTCGGCATCCTGACAGACCCTGACACGCTGCTCCATGCGAGCGGGCACGTCATGAGCGTCTATCGCGAACCCTTGCGAGAGGCACGCGACCGCATCCGCGCCAAGAGCTTTGGCGCGATCACCGCCATCAAGCGGCTGGGCTGACGCCCCGATCCATTAAAGCGCGCCGTCATCCCGGGCGGAACGAAGCGCAGACCCGGGATCCATGCCTGAACCTCTATGGGCCGCGCTCCGGCATGGATCCCGGATCGGCGCCGCTGACGCGGCTTGTCCGGGATGACAGCGTGGAGACGTCCTCCAGAACCGCTCAGCCCAAACCCTTCAGCCGGTAGAGCGCTTCCAGCGCCTCGCGCGGGGTCATCTCGTCCGGGTCGATCCCGGCGAGCGCCTCGCGCAATCCGTCCGGCTCCCCCTCGACGACGACCGGCGCGGCCCGGCGCGGCGGCACGGCGAAGAGCGGGAGATCGTCGACCAGCGAGGCGACCGGCTTCTCGCGCTCGGTCTTCTCCAATTCGCCGAGAATGGCGCGGGCCCGCTCGACCACGGCCGGCGGCAGGCCGGCGAGCTTGGCGACCTGGATGCCGTAGGAGCGGTCGGCCGCGCCCGGCACGACCTCGTGCAGGAAGACGACCTCGCCCTTCCATTCGGTGACGCGGACGGTCGCGTTGGCGACGCGGTCGAGCCGGTCTCCGAGCGCCGTCAGCTCGTGGTAGTGCGTCGCGAACAGGCTGCGGCAGCGGTTGATCTCGTGGAGATGCTCGATCGCGGCCCAGGCGATGGACAGACCGTCGAAGGTCGCGGTGCCGCGCCCGATCTCGTCGAGGATGACGAGCGCGCGCGGCCCGGCCTGGTTCAGGATCGCGGCGGTCTCGACCATCTCGACCATGAAGGTCGAGCGGCCGCGCGCCAGGTCGTCGGCGGCGCCGACACGCGAGAACAGCCGGTCGACGATGCCGATATGCGCCGCCGTAGCCGGCACGAAGGAGCCCATCTGGGCGAGCACCGCGATCAGGGCGTTCTGACGCAGGAAGGTCGATTTACCGGCCATGTTCGGACCGGTGATCAGGCAGATGCGTCCGCCCTTCGCCTCAGTGCCCGGCGGCGACAATTCGGTATCGTTGGCGACGAAGGGTTTGCCGTCGCGCTTCAGCGCCGCCTCGACCACGGGATGGCGGCCGCGCTCGATGGTGAAGGCTGCGCCGTCATCGACCTGCGGGCGGCTCCAGCCCTCGCGGGTCGCGAGATCGGCCAGGGCCGCGGCGACATCGAGTTCCGCCAGTGCCAGCGCGGCAGCCTTGATCGGCTCGGCCTGGGCGAGCACCGCCTCGCTGAGCGCGGCGAAGATCGCGAGCTCGAGCTTCAGCGCCCGGTCGGCGGCGGAGGCGATCTTGGCCTCGAGCTCGCCGAGTTCGACCGAGGAGAAGCGCATCGCGTCGGACATGGTCTGGCGGTGCACGAAGGTCGCGCGCCAGGGATCGCGCAGGAATTCCTCGCCGGTCGCCTGGGGCACTTCGACGAAATAGCCGAGCATGGCGTTGTGCTTGATACGCAGCGTCCGGCAATTGGTCTCGGCCGCGTAGCGCGCCTGCAACTGGGCAATGACCTTGCGCGAGTCGATCTGGAGCAGGCGCAATTCGTCGAGCGCCGGATCGAAGCCTTCGCGCACGAAGCGGCCGTCGCGGCGATTCAACGGCAATTCGTCGGCCAGCGTCGCGTTGAGGCGAAGCGGCAGATCGGGATCGCTCTCGCCGAGCGCGCGCATGGCGCGGGCAAGCTCGACGGGGAGCTCGCCGCGCCGGACGAGCAAGGCGGCAATCGCGCGGGCAGCATCCAACCCGGCGCCGAGCGCGGCGAGATCGCGCGGGCCACCACGGTCGAGCGAGAGCCGCGCCAGCGCGCGGGCAACGTCCGGGACCTTCTCCAGAGCGGAGCGCAGATCCTCGCGCAGGCCGGCGTCAGTGACCAGAAGCTCCACCGCATCGTGACGCGCGGCGATGGCGGCGGGATCGGTCAACGGCCCGGCGAGGCGCTCGGCCAGCAGGCGCGCCCCGCCCGGCGTCACCGTGCGGTCGATCGTGGCGAGAAGGCTGCCCTGGCGCTCGCCTCCGAGCGTGCGCGTCAGTTCGAGATTGGCGCGGGTCGCCGCGTCGATCAGCATCGTCGCCGAGCCGGCATCGCGCACCGGGGCCGAAAGCGGCGGGCGGGCGCCGAGCTGGGTGCGCTCGACATAAGCCAATGCCGCACCGGCCGCCGCGATCTCGGCGCGCGTGAAGGCGCCGAAGGCATCGAGCGTGGCGACGCCGAAGAACTCTTTCAGACGCCGCTCGGCGGAGGCCGCGTCGAGGCCATCACGGGCGAGCGGTGTCACGGGAATCGTGATCTCGCGCCAGAACTCCCTGAGCTCGGGATCGTCGTGAATGGCATCGGGGCAGACGATCTCGCGCGGCTCCAGGCGCGAGAACTCGATGGCGAGCCGCTCCTGCGGCGTCTCCATCACGGTGAAACGGCCGGTCGAGATGTCGATCGCCGCGAGGCCGTAGAGCGAGGCTGCCTCGCCGGTCTTGCGGCGCGCGACGGCGACGAGGAGGCTCGCGCGGCCGGGTTCGAGCAGCCGCTCCTCGGTGATCGTACCGGGCGTAACGAGGCGCACGACGTCGCGCTTCACCACCGATTTGTTGCCGCGCTTCTTGGCCTCGGCCGGGTCCTCGGTCTGCTCGCAGACGGCGACGCGATGGCCGGCCGCGATCAGGCGCTGGAGGTAGTCGTCAGCGCGCTCGACCGGCACGCCGCACATCGGAATGTCGTCGCCCTGATGCTTGCCGCGCTTGGTCAGGACGATGCCGAGGGTACGCGAGGCGATCTCGGCGTCCCGGAAGAACAATTCGTAGAAATCGCCCATCCGGTAGAACAGCAGGCAATCCGGATTGGCGGCCTTGATCTCGACGTACTGCGCCATCATCGGCGTGACGCGCTCGGCCGCGGCGGCAGCCGGGGACGCGGGGCGGGCGGATTCGGGGGGAGAGCTCTGGCGCATTGCGCCGGCACGCTAGCAAAATGTCCGGCCAAGGCCATCCGTTAGGATGGCTTTCAACAATTCAAAGCACTGTTCGGCAGCCGAATCGGGCCAGGATCTCCACATTGCTGCTGATCAACCTCGCCGAAAGCCTGTTCTTCCTGCTGCTTGCGGGATTGCTGCTGACCGTCGCCACACCCCGGCTGGGCGACCGGGCCTGGTTGCGCCAAGTGATCGTCGGCATCCTGTTCGCCGCCGGCGCGCTCGTCAGCATGGGCAACCCGTTCGTGCTCCAGCCCGGGCTCGTCGTCGATTCCCGCAACAGTTTCGCGATCCTCGCCGGCCCGGTCGGTGGCCCGATCGCCTCCGTCCTGACAGCCGCGCCGCTGGTCGCGATGCGCTATCTCAGCGGCGGCGTCGGCATGGTCACCGGCGTCACCGGCATCGTCGCGCGTGCCGTCATCGGCATCGCCTATGCGCTGTGGCTGGCGCGGCGCCGGCGTCCGCTCGGCCTCGGCGATCTCGCGGCGCTCAGCGCCATCGACGCCATCGTCCTGATCGCCTCGGTGGGCTTCATCCCCGGCGCGGCCGGCGAGCGCTTCCTGCGCGAGGCGGTCCCGGTCATGATCCTGGTCGGAACGATCGGCATCTTCCTGACCGGCATCATCGTGATCAACGACAGCGAAAGGCGGGAGACGGCCTATCGGCTGCGTACCTTGATCGACCGGGCGCCGGGCACGCTCTACCAGCGCATCGTGCGGCCGGACGGCACGATGACCTACCAGTTCGCCTCCTTCGCCATCGACAAGCTGCTGGGGATCACCAAGCAAGAGGTCGAACGGGATCCCGGGGTCTGGCTCGACAAGCTCCTGCCAGAGGATCGCGCCCGCTTCGAGCAGATGCGGCGCGACCAGCAGGAAACCGAAACGCTCTGGCGCTTCGAGGGACGCTACCATGGCGCGGATGGCGACATCGTCTGGCTGCGCAGCGAATCGACCAAGCGGCGCCTCCGCGACGGAACGCTGGTGTGGGACGGAATCCTGCTCGACATCACCGCCGAGAAGACGCTGGAGACGCGCCGGAACGAAGTCGAGACGCTGCGCAAGACGACGCTCGACGCACTCGCTGGTGATCTCGAGCGGACTGTCGGCAAGGCGCTCGGCGATGTCAGCGCCTCGCTGCGCGGCATGCACGATGCCGCGGGCCAGATGGTCGAGAACGCCAACAAGACCACCCTGCGCGCCGAGAGCGTGACGCAGGAGGCCGACAGCGCCTCGCGCCGCGTCGGCAGCGTCGCGGTCGCGGCCGAGGAGATCGAGGCCTCGATCCGCGAGCTGACCCGCCAGACCAGCCATGCCGACGACACCGTCCGCGCCGCCGCATCTTACGTCCGCAGCACGCGCAGCGACGTCGCCGGGCTGACCGAGGCCGCCGACAAGGTCCGTGCCGTGCTCGACTTCATCGAGGAGATCGCGGCCCGCACCAACCTGCTCGCCCTCAACGCGACGATCGAGGCCGCGCGCGCCGGAACAGCCGGCCGCGGCTTCGCCGTGGTCGCCGGCGAGGTCAAGACTCTCGCCGAGCAGACCCAGAAGGCGACCCGCGATATCGCCGAGACGCTGGCCGACATCCGCGGCGCCGCCGCGACCGCCTTCGAGGCCGTCGCCCATATCGAAGGCACGATGACGACGATCGAGCAGACCTCGGGCGCGATCGCCGACGTCGTCAGCCGCCAGGCCGGCATCGCCTCGACCATCGCCGCCGACGCGCAGGCCGTCGCACTGAGCGCCGATGCCGTCACCGTCAATGTCGGGGCCGTCGGCGCCGAAGCGCGGGTCACCGGCGATGCCGCGATCCAGGTCGCGGACGCCGCCCGCAAGGTCGACGAGCAGGCCGAGGCGCTCGACCGCTATGTCGCGGATTTCGTGCGCAGCGTGCGGACCGCCTCGCGGGCCTGAGCGCCCGCGACACCTCTCCGCGCCAACGAGAGTTCTGTGAAGCACTCGCCGCTTGTGATCTCAGGCGCCACCGACTTATGCTCGGTTCCCCTCGAGGAAACGCACAAGAAAAGACGCTTCGATGAACGACCGTCCGACGACCAAGCGCGCCCGCCCGACCTTCACCGACCAGGAGGCCCTGCTGTTCCACTCGCAGGGACGGCCCGGCAAGCTGGAGGTGGTGCCGACCAAGCCGATGGCGACGCAGCGCGATCTCTCGCTGGCCTATTCGCCCGGCGTCGCCGTGCCCGTCCTGGCGATCGCGGAAGACCCGTCGCGCGCCTATGACTACACGACGCGCTCGAACCTCGTCGCGGTGATCACCAACGGCACCGCCATCCTCGGCCTCGGCAATCTCGGCGCGCTCGCCTCGAAGCCGGTGATGGAGGGCAAGTCGGTCCTGTTCAAGCGCTTCGCCGATGTCGACTCGATCGACCTCGAAGTCGACACCGAGGACCCGGACAAGTTCATCGAGGCCGTGCGCTATCTCGGCCCGTCCTTCGGCGGCATCAATCTCGAGGACATCAAGGCGCCGGAATGCTTCATCATCGAGCAGCGCCTGCGCGAATTGATGGACATCCCGGTCTTCCATGACGACCAGCACGGCACCGCGATCATCGCCGCCGCCGGCCTGATCAACGCGCTCGACATCACCGGACGCGATATCAAGGCGACCAGGCTCGTCATCAACGGCGCGGGTGCGGCGGCCATCGCCTGCATCGAACTGCTCAAGGCGATGGGCTTCAAGCCCGACAACGTCATCCTCTGCGACACCAAGGGCGTGATCTACCAGGGCCGCACCGAGGGCATGAACCAGTGGAAATCGGCCCATGCCGCGGTCACCGACCGGCGCACGCTGGCCCAGGCGCTCGATGGGGCCGATGCCTTCTTCGGCCTGTCGCAGAAGGGCGCGGTGACGCCGGAGATGGTCGCCTCGATGGCGCCGAACCCGATCATCTTCGCCATGGCCAATCCCGATCCGGAGATCACGCCGGAAGAGGTCCATGCCATCCGCGACGACGCGATCATGGCGACCGGCCGTTCGGACTATCCGAACCAGGTCAACAACGTGCTGGGCTTCCCCTTCATCTTCCGCGGCGCGCTCGACGTGCGCGCCACCACGATCAACATGGAGATGAAGATCGCCGCGGCGGAGTCGCTGGCGATGCTGGCGCGCGAGGACGTGCCTGACGAGGTCGCCGCCGCCTATCAGGGCTCTCGCCCGCGCTACGGCAAGGACTACATCATCCCGGTGCCGTTCGATCCGCGCCTGATCCATGTCGTGCCGATGGCGGTCGCCAAGGCCGCGATGGATACCGGCGTCGCCGGCAAGCCGATCGTCGATACCGCCGCCTACAAGGCGCAGCTCTCGGCACGGCGCGACCCGATCGCCGGCACGCTGAACCGCATCTTCGAGCGCGTCCGGCGCTATCCCAAGCGCGTCGTCTTCGCCGAGGGCGAGGAGGAGCAGGTCATCCGCGCCGCCGCCTCCTTCGTGGCGCAGGGGCTCGGCCAGGCCATCCTGGTCGGCCGCGAGGACCGCATCACCGAAGCCGCGACCTTCCTCGGCGTCGATCTCGAAGCCAAGGGCATCTCGGTCCAGAACGCCCGGCTCTCCCACCGCAACAGCGCCTATGCGCAATATCTCTACGAGCGGCTGCAGCGGCAGGGCTATCTGTTCCGCGACTGCCAGCGCCTGATCAACCAGGACCGCAACCATTTCGCCGCGGCGATGGTGGCGCTGGGCGATGCCGACGCAATGGTCACCGGCGTGACCCGCAACTACTCGATCGCGCTGGAGGAGGTCCGCCGCGTCATCGACGAGAAGCCGGGCCATCGCGTGATCGGCGTTTCGATCGTGATCTCGCGCGACCGGACCGTGCTGGTGGCGGACACCGCGATCACCGAGATGCCGACGGCGCGGCAGCTTTCGGAAATCGCCATCGAGGCGGCCGGCGTCGGCCGCAGGCTCGGCTACGAGCCGCGCGTCGCGATGCTCGCCTTCTCGAGCTTCGGCCATCCGGCCGGCGAGCGCTCGGAGAAGGTGCGCGAGGCGGTGGCGCTGCTCGACGGCCAGCGCGTCGATTTCGAGTATGACGGCGAGATGGCCGCGGACGTCGCGCTCAATCGCGAGGTGATGAGCCAGTACCCGTTCTGCCGTCTCTCGGGGCCGGCGAACGTGCTGGTGATGCCGGCCTTCCACTCGGCCTCGATCTCGACCAAGCTGCTGCAGGAACTCGGCGGCGCGACCGTGATCGGCCCGCTGATCGTCGGCCTCGACAAGCCGATCCAGATCGTGCCGCTCGGCGCGAAGGATTCCGACATCGTCAATATGGCCGCGCTCGCCGCCTTCAACATCGGCGGCTGACGCCTATCATACTGCCTGAGCCGGACGGATTGTCCGGCTCAGGCACCCATCTGAACGAAGGGTGCACGCGCGCGGTCGCCCTTGGCAAAACCGCTGTTCAGATCCGTTCATGTCGAGTTCATTTTCGTCCGATCAGGTTCGAGCCAGAGGAGACCGGAAAACCGGCCCTGGGGGACCATTCGCAACCGTGCTGACGCCCGACGAGACGACAGGCGCGAGATCGGCCGTGCCTGGAGATCGCCAGGTCGCGCTGCGATTCGCGCGTTTGACCCGTGATTTCTGGCGCGGCGAGACGGCGCGCTGCGCCTGGCTCTGGACGCTGCTGCTGGCGGCCGGCGTCATCCTCACCGTTTTCGCCAATGTCACCGTCAACCGCTGGAACGGCTGGTTCTTCGACGCGCTGGAACGCAAGGACGGCCACAGCGCGCTCGTCGCCATGGCGGTATTCCCGGTGATCGTGCTGGTGGTCGCAGGGCTCGGCGTCCTCATCCTGAAATCGCGCGAAACCTTCCAGGTTCACTGGCGGCGCTGGCTGACAGCCAAGCTGGTCGATGGCTGGGTCGGCGACCGGCGCTTCTTCCGGCTGAGCCTCTCCGGCAAGGAGCCGGCCAACCCCGAATACCGGATCGCGGACGATGTCCGCTGGGCGACCGAGCCGATCGTCGATTTCGCGATGGGCCTGCTCTCCTCCGTCATCACCATCGTGATGTTCATCGAGATTCTCTGGGAAATCGGCGGCAGCCTGAGCCTGAGCTGGGGCGAGAGCGAGATCACCATTCCCGCCTATCTCGTGCTCGCCGCGATCCTCTATGCCGTCATCGTCACCCTGCTGGTGACGGCCGTGGGACGGCACCTCGCCGGCCTCATCGCCCAGCGCACGGAGAGCGAGGCGGGCCTGCGCTTCGCGCTGATGCGCATCCGCGACCATGGCGAGGCGATCGCGCTCGCCCGCACCGAGACCGGCGAGCGCCAGGCCGTGGCGCAGAGCCATGGCGTGCTGGTGCTGCGCTGGCTCTCCGTGATCAAGCAGCGGGCGCGCCTGACCTGGATCACCAATGGCAGCAGCGCGCTGGTGCCGATCGTGCCGCTCTTGCTGGCCGCTCCCAAATATCTCGCCGGCGAGATGACGCTGGGCGGCGTCGTGCAGGTCGCCGCCGCCTTCGTCGCCGTGCAGAACGCCTGCAACTGGCTCTTCGACAATTTCATGCGCATCGCCGAATGGCTGGCCGCCGCAAGGCGCGTCAACGAATTGGCCGATGCGCTGGAAGAGGTCGAGCAGGAGCCGCCGGCGCAGGGCCTCACCGTCGAGGATGGCCCGCATGACAGCCTGCGGCTGGAGGCGGTGACGCTGCATGACGTCGCCGGGCATGCGCTCGCGGCCGATATCGGCTTCGTGCTGCCGGCCGGAGCGGTGCTTCATGTCGCCGGCGATGCCGGTTTCGCCAAGAACGCACTGATGCAGGCCATCGCGGGGCTCTGGCAGCAGGGCGAAGGCCGGATCGTGCTGCCGCACGGCGCGCGGGTCGCCACCGTGCCCCAGCATCTGCAATTGCCGGGGATCGGCCTGCGGCATCTCCTGCAGGGCGACCGGCCGCGTCCCGCGCCGGAAATCGCCGCGACCTTGCGCCGCTACGGGCTCTCGACCCTGACCGCGCGGCTCGACGGCGAGGAGGACTGGAACAGGAGCCTGACCCGGGCCGAGCGGCAGCGGCTCGCGCTTGCCCGGACCGAGCTGGCCGACCCCGCGATCGTCCTGCTCGACGAGGCGACGAGCGCGCTGGAAAGCGATGCGGCGCTGGAGATCCTGACCGAACTGCGCGCCGCCCTGCCGCGCGCGATCATCATCGCCTTCGGCCAGAGTCCCGGCCTGGCGGAAAGCGCCAGCCACCGGATCATGCTGCGCCGGATCAGGGGCGTGGCCGAAATCGTCGAGCGCGAGGGCTTCACGGAGCCTCGCATCGCCGCGACCAGCGAAGCCCTCTGAGCGGCCTCGCCATCGGAAAACAAACTTCAGAGAGGAGAAACACCGTGAAGATGAATATCTGGGATGCGTTCTGGGGCCTCGAGATCGAGCAGTGCCCCTGCGACGTGCATTTCGTCGAATGGCTGGAGCAGGAGAAGCTCAGCGGCAAGCGCATCTATCATTTCGGCACCGGCGGGCATCACTATGTCGGGCTGCGTTGCGCCGAGCCGCATCTCGACAACACGGTGCTGGGCATCACCGCCTCGCCGCAGGAATACGAGTCCTTCATCAAGCTCGCGACCGACAACCCGAACGTCACCAAGACCTACAGCGCCTATTTCGGCGACATCTACACCAGCAATGCCCGCCTGCTGCCGCGCTTCGACGTCGTGACGCTGTTCCATAGCGGCGAGTTCCGCGGCGAGGCCAACGATGCCTATGGCGCGCTGACCGACCGCGAGGTGATGGATCTCTTCACGCAGCAGACCGACAAGGGCGGCTATATCCTGTTCTACAGGGGCTCCTACGCCTATGACGTGGCGGAGCGGCTGATCCCGGACTGGATGAAGGCGATGCCGGTCGAGGAGGTCGAGGGCTTCAAGACGCTGCGCATCTTCCGCAAGACGGCCTGAGGCGCCGCGCCGGTAGCCGGGTTCCCTCATGCGGCCTATTCGCCGCGGCGGCTTGTGCATTGCCGCCGAGGCGTTATCTGTCGGGCGGAGTTCATCCGAGCTCTGCCCGCCACCGCGCCGCCGCGTTTCCGCAGCGGTGCGCAACCCTGAGAGCCCATGTCGTTCGGCCCGCATGAGCCAGGTTTGCCCCTGCGCAAGCGCAGCCGCTGGTGGTGGCTCGGCCCGCTGGCCAGCATCGTCATCTTCAGCGCCTCGCTGGTCGTGCTCTGGCACATCATCAGCGGAATGGAGCCCGGACAGCTCGCCGGCGCCTTCGAGAAGGCCAGCCTGCGCCAGCTCGGCCTCGCCGTCGCCTTCACCGCGCTGAGCTACCTGCTGCTCACCGGCTACGATGCGCTGGCATTACGCCGGCTCGGCCTCTCGATCCCATACCGCACCACGGCGCTCGGTTCCTTCACCAGCTATTCGGTCTCGTTCACGCTGGGCTTCCCGATCGTGACCGGCGGCACGGTACGTTACTGGATCTATTCGCCGAAGGGCGTCAGAGCGTCCGAGGTCGCGAGCCTGACCGTGATCGCCGGCATCACCTTCTGGCTCGGGCTCGGCGCCATTCTCTGCGCCAGCCTGATCTACGCCTCCGATCAGGTCGCGATGCTGGCACGGACCTCCCCGCTCGTCGTCCAGATCGTCGGCGGGCTCGTGGGCCTCGGCATCCTCGGCTATCTCACCTGGATCGCAACCGACGAGCGCACGATCCGCGTGCGCGGCTGGAACCTGCATCTGCCCGGCCTCGGCACGACGCTTGGCCAGATGGCGCTCGGCGCCTGCGAGGTCTGCGCCGCTGCCGCCGTGCTCTTCGTGCTGCTGCCCGGCGGCTACGGCCTGGAATACCCGACCTTCCTCGCCGCCTATATCTTCGCCTGCCTGATCGGTATCGCCAGCCATGCGCCCGGCGGGCTCGGCGTGTTCGAGGCGACGATGCTGGTCGCGCTCAACCGCTTTCCCTATGAGCAGGTGCTGGGTGCGCTGCTGATCTTCCGCGTGGTCTACTACGTCCTGCCCTTCATCCTGGCGCTGGTCCTGCTGGCGCTGAACGAGATGATCCGCCGCATCCGCCGCCACGAGACTTAGGCGGTTACCAGCCTGGTCCTGGCCAGCCCCTTTGTCATTCCGGGGCTTCGCGCAGCGAAGAGCCCGGAACCCACGACCGGGCGCACCGTCTTGAAAACGGATATCTGGCGTCTCGCCCAGTCGTGGGTTCCGGGTTCGCGCCTGCGGCGCGCCCCGGAATGACAAAGGGTGCTGTTCATGGCAATTGCGAGCGAGCGTCAGATCGGAGCCCGACCCTATTTCATCGCGACGATGATCAGCATGAAGGCCAGCATCAGCAGGAGCAGACGGAAGCTCCAGTTGAGCTTGCCCAGCTGTTCGGCGGTGGTTTCCGGCCAGTCTTCCTCGGTCTCATGGATGGCCTCAGGTGCCGGCGCAGCCTCGACCGCCACCGGAAGCGGGCGTGGCCGCCATTCGATGGTCTCGATGAAGCCGCGCGCGGGCTGGGGCGAGCGGCCATCGGCATCGAGGCCGAGATACCAGTCGAGCGGCCCACCATTCGGGCGCCCGCGATCCTCCTCGCGGATCCAGAGGCTCGTCGTGGCGCTGAGCGAAAGCTCCTGTGCCAGCCCGGAGAGCAGGTCGGCCTTGAGCGCCTCGAACACGGCCGGCGCCAGGAAAGCCTCGGCGAAAGGCAGCGGCCCGTCGTCCCCATCACGATAACCGAGCATCAGCAGCAGGCGCGGCTGCTCGCCGGCCTGCGACAGCGGGCGCAGGGTCAGGCCGATCGGGCCGGCCTCGCCCTCGAAACCCGCGCGCCGCAAGCCGCCATCGACGACCACCGCCTCGGCGAGGAAGCGTCGGCTTTCCTCCAGCCGGCCATCGCGCCTCTCGAAGCCGCCGACGAAGCGCAGCCCCGAGGCCGACAGCCGGAAGCGCCGCGCCGCATCCTGCACATAACGGGTCGACGACCCCTCGATCGCCATCCGCCCGTCGCTGACGGATACGCTGCGCGCCACGCGTGATTCGTCCATATCGCCGTCCTGTTTCGCGGTGACGATAGCAGCTTGGGCCAGCTGCGTCAGGCGGCGGCTCCTGACAGGATCACGCTGATGCCCCAGGATGAGGGCCTCCCCGACCCATCACGGAGGCGCAAGACGATGGCAGACGAACTCGTGCTCTACACAAACCCGATGTCGCGCGGGCGCATCGCGCGCTGGATGATGGAAGAGATCGGCCAACCCTACCGGGCCGAGATCGTCGGCTTCGGCGAGCCGATGAAAGGCGCCGCCTACAAGGCGATCAATCCGATGGGCAAGGTGCCGGCGCTGGTTCATGGCGACACCGTCGTCACCGAATGCGCCGCGATCTGCGCCTATATGGCCGATGCGTTCCCCCAGGCTGGGCTCGTACCGGAGCCGGGTAGCCGTTTGCGCGGCCCGTATTATCGCTGGATGTTCTTCGCCGCCGGCCCGGTCGAGGCCGCCGTCAGCCACAAGGCCTTCGGCCTGGAAGTGCCGCCGGACCGGGCGCGCTCCATCGGCTACGGCACCTATGCCGATGCGATGAACACGCTCGAATACGCGGTGACCCGCAGCGACTACCTGACCGGCGACCGCTTCAGCGCCGCCGACGTCTATGTTGGTTCGCAGGTCCTGTGGGGGATGCAGTTCGGGACGATCGAGAAGCGGCCGGCCTTCGAGGCCTATGGCGCCCGCATCTCCGCGCGCCCCGCGGCCCGCCGCGCCGCCGAGATCGACGATGCGCTGATGGCTGCGATGCAGAAGCAGGCGTGAATCTGCCGTCCTGCGCCGGAAACGCGCCCGGCGCATGGCGCATGGCCGGCTGGACCGGTTGCCGCGCGCCGCGGGCAGGGCTAATGCTGCGGGCAGAATTTGGCCCGCCGCTGCCGGATGACCGCAGCCGCCGGGTCTCGCAGCAAACTTCGCGATCGCCATGAACGACATGTCCGCCATTGCCCGGCCGCGCCACGGCATGGGCTTCTACCCCTTCGTCGGCCTGACCGCCGCGCTGATGGCGACGAACGCGCTCGCCATCGATTCGATGCTGCCGGCCCTGCCGCAGATGGCCGAGGCGCTCGGCATCGTCGAGGCCAACCAGCGGCAATGGATCATCACCGCCTATCTGCTCGGCTTCGGCGTCTCGCAGATCTTCTACGGCACGATCTCGGATCGCTACGGCCGGCGCCCCGTCCTGCTCGTCGGCCTCTCCATCTACGTCCTGGCCAGCATCGTCGCCGCCTTCTCGGGCTCCTTCGAGGCGATGATGGCAGCGCGCGTGGTGCAAGGCATCGGCGCGGCCGCCACCCGCGTGCTGGTCGTCTCGATCGTGCGCGACTGCTATTCCGGCCGCGAGATGGCGCGCGTCATGTCGCTCGCCATGATCGTCTTCCTGGCCGTGCCGATCCTGGCGCCCTCGATCGGCCAGGCGATCCTCTGGGTCGCGCCCTGGCGCTGGATCTTCGGCGTGCTGACCAGCTTCGGCGCCGTCGTGATGCTCTGGGTGCTCCTGAAGCTGCCTGAAACCCAGCATCCGGAAGACCGCAAGCCGATCGAGCCGGCGAGCGTGCTCGCCTCCTTCCGCACGACGCTGACCAGCCGCATTGGCGTCGGCTACATGCTGGCCATGGCCTTCGTGCTCGGCGGCTTGTTCGGCTTCATCAACTCGGCGCAGCAGGTCTTCGTCGACGTCTTCCATGCGCCGGAGCTGTTCACCACGATCTTCGCGCTGATCGCGATGTTCATGGCGGCGTCCTCGCTGCTGAACTCGCGCATCGTCGGCAGGCTCGGCATGCGCCGCGTCTCGCATGGCGCCTTGCTGGGCTATATCGCGCTGACCAGCCTCCATGCGCTGGTGGCGCTCGCCGGCCATGAATCGCTCTGGACCTTCGCGATCCTGCAGGGCGCCGCGATGTTCTGCTTCGGGCTGATCGGCCCGAATTTCGGGGCGATGGCGATGGAACCGCTCGGCCATGTCGCCGGCACGGCCTCCTCGGTGCAGGGCTTCGTCACCACGGTGATCGGTGCGCTGCTCGGCTTCTATATCGGCCAGCATTTCAACGGCACGGTGGTGCCCCTGACGCTGGGCTTCGCGCTCTGCGGCATCGCGGCGCTCGTCGTCGTGCTGATCGTGGAGAGAGGCCGGCTGTTCCATCCGGCGCCGGGCCGGCCCTGAGAGGGCGCACCCTCCCTCACCGCCGCCTGCGGCGACGGGTATGCCTTGAACCCGCGCCGATCCGACCAGGACCGAACGCGATCCGCCCTAGGCTCGGGACAGGCGCCGCCATCGCCTTCCCGTAGAACGCCTGAAAACGCTCAGGTCGTCTGCAGGTTCACAGCCGAGTTCTTCCCGGTCTTCCGGTCCGGCTCGAGATCATAGCTGACCTTCTGCCCCTCGTTCAGGCCGCGCAGACCGGCGCGGGTCACCGCGCTGATGTGAACGAAGACATCATTGCCGCCGCCATCCGGGGTGATGAAGCCATAGCCCTTGGTCTCGTTGAACCATTTCACGGTTCCCGTACTCACATGCCATTCCTTCCATAGGCTCGCCGGTTCCCCCGGCAGGGCAGTGTAAGGAGCAAATCGTCCCGCTTGCAACGACGCGCCGCACAACCCGTTCCGCGCCTGCGAAAAGCATGCCGCAATGCCTCCCGCGCAGGCCCGCCGCCGACGCAAGTCGCTTGCGGTCCGGGCGCCTCTCGCCCATGAACGGCGCAGTAAACGATCGAGGGAGCAGCAGGATGAGCAACTATGTGATCGACCCGCCGGCCGTGACGGCCGTTCCGGTCGCAGGCGGCGGCTCCTTCCCGGTGCGGCGCATCTTCTGCGTCGGCCGCAACTACGCCGAACATGCCCGCGAGATGGGCCATGATCCCGACCGAGAGGATCCGTTCTTCTTCACCAAGCCGGCCGACGCACTGGTGATCAACGGCGCCGACATGCCCTATCCGACCAAGACCAGCGACCTCCATCACGAGATGGAGCTCGTCGTCGCGATCGGCACCGGCGGCAAGGACATTCCCGAAGCCGCGGCGCTGGCCCATGTCTATGGCTACGCCGCCGGGCTCGACATGACCCGCCGCGACCTGCAGGCCGCCGCCAAGAAGGCCGGTCGCCCCTGGGACATGGCCAAGGGCTTCGATCTCTCCGGGCCGATCGGCGAGATCGTGCCGGCGAGCCATGCCGGCCATCCCAGCGCCGGCAAGATCGAGCTCACCGTCAACGGCGTCGTGCGCCAGACCTCCGACCTCGCCAAGCAGATCTGGAATGTCGAGGAGACGATCGCCTATCTCTCCGGCCTCGTCGAACTGAAGCCGGGCGACCTGATTTTCACGGGTACGCCGGAAGGCGTCGCCGCCGTGAACAAGGGCGACGTGCTCGAAGGCGTGATCGCCGGCGTCGGCACCGTCCGCACCCGCATCGCCTGACCAGATCGCAGGACAAGGACAGCATCATGCGCCTCACCCCCGACGCTTCCGGCGTCTTCCCGATCGCGCCGACCCCGTTCAATCCTGACGGCAGCATCGACTGGGCCTCGGCCGACCGGCTGTTTCAGTTTTACCACGACATCGGCTCGGACGGCGTCACCGTGCTCGGCATCATGGGCGAGGCGCCCAAGCTGGAGCCCGAGGAATCGGTCGAGCTGGTCAAGCGCTGCGTCGCCCGGATGGGCGGCAAGCCGATCATCGTCGGCGTCTCGGCGCCCGGCTTCGCCGCGATGCGCTCGCTCGCCCGGCAGGTAATGGATCTCGGCGCCGGCGGCGTGATGATCGCCCCGCCGCCGTCATTGCGCACCGACGACCAGATCACCGGCTATTATGCGCAGGCGGTCGAGGCGATCGGCGCCGACATCCCCTTCGTCATCCAGGACTATCCGCTGACGCTCTCGGTGGTGATGACGCCTGCGGTGATCCGCAAGATCGTCATGGACAACCCGTCCTGCGTGATGCTGAAGCACGAGGACTGGCCGGGCCTTGAGAAGATCTCGACGCTGCGCAAGTTCCAGAAGGAAGGCTCGCTGCGCCCGATCTCGATCGTGACCGGCAATGGCGGGCTCTTCCTCGATTTCGAGATGGAGCGCGGCGCCGACGGCGCGAACACCGGTTATGCCTTCCCGGAACTGCTGATCGACGTGGTCCGCCTGCAGAAGGCCGGCAAGCGCGACGAGGCCCATGACATCTTCGATGCGCATCTGCCGCTGATGCGCTACGAGCAGCAGCAGGGCGTCGGCCTCGCCGTGCGCAAGTACACGATGATGAAGCGCGGCATCCTCAGCCACGACGCGCAGCGCAAGCCCGGCTCGGTCCTCAGCGCCGCCGCGAAGGCCGAGGTGGACTACCTGCTGGCGCGCATCGCGAAGCACGACCCGCGCGCGAAGCTGTGAGGGCGCCACTTACCCCCTCTCCCCTTGCGGGAGAGGGTTGGGGTGAGGGGTCTCGCGACATTCGCCGCTAGAGCAGTTCCGCAATTCTCCGAATCGCGGAATTGCTCCAGGTCGTTGTTTTGTCGCATTTTCTTCACGCGAACCGGCGTCCACTTCGCTCGAAACTGCTTTAGCCGTTCACCGCCGCCGTTTCCGGCCTGTGCGACCCCTCATCCGGCCCTTCGGGCCACCTTCTCCCGCAAGGGGAGAAGGGAAGGTCGCCGCTTGGGACTCAGTGCCCCTTGTGCTCGCCTTCGCTGCCCTTGGCGGCGATCGAGTCGACCTTGAACTCGACATCGACGGCCCCGGCCTTCTCGAAGGTCAGCGTGCCCTTCATCATCTCGCCCTGCTTGAGCTGCTGCTTCAGCTCCATGAACATGATGTGGTAGCCGCCAGGCTTGAACTCGACCTTCTTGCCAGCCGGCAGTTCGATGCCCTGATCCAGCGGCCGCATCGTCATGACGCCGTCCTTCACCGCCATCTCGTGGATTTCAGAACGGGCCGCGAAGGGAACGGAGACCGAAACCAGCCGGTCGGCCGTCGTGCCGGTATTCTCGATCGAGAGATAGCCGCCGCCGACCTTGGCGCCGGCCGGCGTGGCGCGCGACCAGGGATGGCCGATCTTGAGCGGCCCGGCCTTGAATTCATGGGCGGTGGCGAAGCCGGCCGAGAGCAGGAGAGCCGCGGCGGCGAGCGAGTAGGAAAGCTTCATGATGGATATCCCGAACGGATGAGGCCGCTGGCGCAGCCTCGTGAGCGATTGCCCCCGCTCATGACAGAGCGGACAGGCTGGAATTGGATGCGGATGGGCAGGCGGAGGTTTCAGCCGGCAGGCGGCGCGCGCGACTGCGCGAGCCCGGCTGCGAAACGATGCGGCAAGCCCTCGGCCAGGGGCGCAGGCGACACCAGACGTGCGGCAAACCGCCCCGGCGCGGGCACGGCCTCGACTGGCGGACCGGCGAGGACCGGATTGAGCGGGCAGCCCTTGCAATGGGTGAGATCGCCGATCGGAACCGACTGGCCATCGTCAGGAACCGGCTCGCCGGAGCAGAGCACGACGCCGTCCGAACCGCCGAACGCGGCCATGGCCGGGGCTGGTGCAAGCGCCAAGGCCATGACGCACAGCGCATAGGCCATCGCCAGCCAGGCCCCGAGCCCGGAGCGGCGAAGACGGTCGAGAAGGGCGGCGCGAGCCTGCATAGGCGCAAATGGCGCCGCTTGCCCGGCTTCGTCAAGCTGCGCATTGCCGCATCCTTGGCGAGGCGCAAACAGCGCACGGAGAAAATTATTCTCTGCCGTTTAGTTTCTTTAAAAGAACGATCCGGTTGACAAAGAGGACGATCCCGATCAAATTGCAGGTGTTCCCGGAGCAATCGGGGAGCCGCGGAGATTTGAGCAGCAGCTTGCGCCGCGTCACCAAACGCTAAAGCGCCACGACTGGGTCGTGGGCTCCAGATCGAGGAGACTGACATGACCATTGCGAAAACGAGCCGAAGCCAGACCCGCTTCCGCCTGATGTCCTGCCGCTGTCGACGCTGAGATCGCAAGGCCGAGAGGTCCTTCCCATCCGTTCGTTCCGACGCATGCCGCATGGGCGGCAGAAGGCAGTTCCATGTCCCAGATTCAGTCTCTTCCCGCCCGGGCCCGCCCGGCGCAGCAAGCCTATGTCATCGAGCTCGGCGAGGCCCAGATCGGGCTGGTGAGCCGCCGCGCCGACGAGCGCGACTTCACCTTCGTCTCGGCCTCCGCCGCCTTCCGGACGCTGGATGGCCAGCGTTTCGCGACGCCCGGCGCCGCCGAGACCGCCGCGCGCCGGCTCTCCCGCTCGCAGCGGCGCGCGCCGCTGCTGCTGGCTTCGTGAGGCGGCGATGCAGCTTCTCTCCACCCTCTGGAACGGTCTCGCGAACTGGTTCGCCCAGGCCGTTCCCGCCAGCTTCGACCCGCTCGACGCCGCAGCCGCGGACGACCAGCGCCGCTCGGTCCATGACGTGACCATCGAGCAGCTCGGCATCGCCCACTGGTCCTGCCACACGCATTTCTGAGGACATGATGAACGCCCCCGTCAGACCCGGCACGCTCAGTGCCGGCGCGACTTCCGTTGCCTTGCCCCTATCATTGCCTGATCCAGCCATCCGCTTCGAGCGGGTCGGCAAGACCTATCCGGGCCGCCGCGGCCAACAGCCGGTCAGCGCGCTCGCCGGGATCGATCTCGACGTGCCCGCCGGCACCATCCTCGGCGTGATCGGCCGCTCGGGCGCCGGCAAGTCGACGCTGATCCGCCTCGTCAACGGGCTGGAGCGCGCCACCGAAGGGCGCATCCTGATCGAAGGCCAGGATGTCACCGGCCTCACCGAATCCGGCTGGCGCCAGCAGCGCCGCCGGATCGGCATGATCTTCCAGCATTTCAACCTGCTCTCGTCGCGCACGGTCTTCGACAATGTCGCGCTGCCGCTGGAGATCGCCGGCGCAAGCAAGGCCGAGATCGCCGCCAAGGTCGAGCGGCTGCTCGCGCTGGTTGGCCTATCCGACAAGAGCGCGCGCTATCCGGCCGAGCTCTCGGGCGGGCAGAAGCAGCGCGTCGGCATAGCGCGCGCGCTCGCCACCGATCCGAAGGTGCTGCTCTGCGACGAGGCGACCTCGGCTCTCGACCCCGAGACGACGCGCTCGATCCTCGCCCTCCTCAAGCAGGTCAATCGCGAGCTCGGCATCACCATCCTGCTGATCACCCACGAGATTCCGGTGATCAAGGAGATCTGCGACCGCGTCGCGGTGATCGAGGGCGGGCGCATCGTCGAGCAGGGCGAGACCTTCGAAGTCTTCACCAACCCGCAGCACCCGACGACGGCGAGCTTCGTCGAGACGGTGACCGGCGTCGAATTGCCCGAACATCTCGCCCATCGCATCCGCAAGGAGGCGCGCGCCGGCGACAATATCGTGCTGCGCATCACCTTCCTCGGCGAGAACGCAACGGCGCCGGTGATCAGCCGGCTCAGCGCCATCGTCGGTGTCGACGTCAACATCCTGGCCGGGCGGATCGACGCCATCGCCGGCCAGCCCTTCGGCAGCCTGCTGGTCTCGGTGCCCTCGCGTGCGCCGGAGAGCGACGCCGTGCTCGGCGCCCTGAAGAGCCTCGGGCTCAAGGCGGAGGTAATCGGCCATGTCTCCTGAAATTATTCGCCTCATCGCTCAGTCGACGCTGGACACGCTCGCCATGGTCGCGGTCGCGGCCGGGCTCGGCACGCTCTTCGGCCTGCCGCTCGGCGTCTTCCTCGCCACCAGCAAGCGCGGCGAATTGTTCGCGGCGCCGGCCGCCAACCTTCTGCTCGGCACGCTGGTCAACGCCACGCGCTCGACGCCCTTCATCATCCTGGTCGTCGCAATCATTCCGTTCACCCGCCTGATCGCCGGCACCTCGATCGGCACCGTCGCTGCGATCGTCCCGCTGACCGTCGCGGCGACGCCGTTCATCGCCAGGTTGATCGAAGGCGCCGTGCGCGAGGTCGATCAGGGGCTGGTCGAGGCCGCACGCGCCATGGGTGCCACGCCCGTCCAGATCATCAGAAAGGTGCTGGTGCCCGAGGCCCTGCCGGCGATCGTGCTCGGCCTGACGCTGGCTCTGGTCAGCCTCATCGGCTTCTCGGCCATGGTCGGCGCGGTCGGCGGCGGCGGGCTCGGCGATCTCGGCATCCGCTACGGCTACCAGCGCTTCATGCCGGACGTGATGGCAGCGGTCGTCGCCGTGCTCATCGTCCTCGTCCAGCTCGTCCAGAGCATCGGCGACCGGCTCGCCCGTCATCTCAACAAGCGCCTGCGCCACGCCTGACGCTTCCAGTTTATCCCTATCAGACTGAAGGAAACGACATCATGACGACCCTCCTCAACCGCCGCGCCGCGCTCCTCGCCGGCTTCGCTCTCACCCTCGCCGCCGTCCCGGCGCTTGCCCAGCAGAACCAGGTGGTGCGCATCGGCGTCTCGCCCGGCCCGCATGCCGAGATCCTGGAGAAGGTGAAGCCCGTCCTCGCCAAGAAAGGCATCGACCTCAAGATCATCGAGTTCTCCGACTATGTCGTGCCGAACCAGGCGCTCGACGCCGGCGAGCTGGAGGCTAACTCCTTCCAGAACCAGCCCTATCTCGACAATCAGGTGAAGGATCGCGGCTTCAAGATCGAGAGCGTCGGCCTGACCGTGAACTTCCCGCTCGGCATCTACTCGGCCAAGTACAAGGACTGGTCGCAGGTGCCTGACGGCTCGACCGTCGCGATCCAGAACGACCCGACCAATGGCGGCCGCTCGCTCTTGCTGCTGCAGGACAAGGGCGTGATCAAGCTGAAGGACGGCGTCGGCTTCAAGCCGAGCCCGGCCGATATCGTCGGCAACCCGAAGAAGCTCAAGATCATCGAGATCGAGGCCGCGCAGACCCCGCGTTCCCTCGCCGATGTCGCGGCCGCCGCGATCAACACCAACTATGCCGTCGATGCCAAGATCGATCCGGCCTCGGCGATCCTGCGCGAGGACGCCAAGGGCCCCTATGTCAACCTGATCGCCGTGCGCAGCGCCGACAAGGACAAGCCCTGGGTCAAGACGCTGGTCGAAAGCTACCACTCGCCCGAGATCAAGGCCTTTGTCGCCGAGCGCTTCAAGGGCGCCGTCCTCGCCGGCTGGTAACCGCTCCTCCCACCTGGCTCTCCAGTCAACATAGCCAGGCGCCTTGCCCCGGATGCGACCCGCATCCGGGGCTTTTCTTTTGCCGCTCTCAGCGCGGCAGCGGACCGAAGGCGAAGAACTGGGTCTCGCCGGAGGAATCGTCGACGCCATCATTGTCGGTGACGACGAAGAGATTGCCGGCCTTGTCCACCGTCATGCCTTCGACCTTGTCGAGGCCGTAGCCGCCGGCCTTCATCAGGTCGGGCGTCAGATCGCGCAGCAGGGTCTTGGTCACCGTCGGGATCTCCGCCGCACCGATCGCTGCCGGCTTCAGGCCCTTGACCGAGAAGGTCTGGAGCGTCTTCACCGCCTTGGCGCCGAAGCCGTTATCGCGCTCGATCACGGCGAAGCGGTCGTCGCCGAGGGAGACCAGCTCGGAGAGGCCCATCCAGAAGCCCGCGGCCGGCTGCGACAGCGGATAGTGCAGCACGCCCCATTCCTTGCTCGCCGGCTTGTAGGAGAGGATCTTGGCCTTGCCCTTGGGATCGTCCTTCCATTCGCGCTGGACGGCGAGCCAGACGGTCTCGTCCGCACCCGTACCCGTCACAGCCACGCCCTCGAAGCCGAAGCGGACCGCGTGCTTGGCGAGCGCCTCCGGCAGGCGAATCTCCTCCTCGACCTCGCCCTTGGCCGAGACGCGCAGCAGGATATCGTCGAGCACCGCGTCCTTCTTCTCGGGATTGCCCTCGGAGGCCAGCCAGAAGCCGCCGCCCTCGCGGGTCGCAATGCCCTCGAGATCGTAGGAGGCCGGCTTGCCGTCCTTGGTCACGGTGAGCGCGCCCGTGATCTTCGCGGGTTTCTGCGTCGCGTCGATCTGAAGGAGGCGCGAGGGCGTATAGGCGCTGTCGGTGATCGCGAAGAGCTTGCCCGGAGCAGTACGATCGGCCGCGAGACCAGACAAGGCGCCCCAGCCGATCGGCAGGCCGTTCTCGTCGCCGGACTGGATCGTCGGATAGGCGGCGGCCTGCTCGGCGCGGCGATAGATCATCACCGACGAACGCGCGCCGCCCTTCTCGCCGATATCGGTCTCGGAAGCCGAGACGAAGAGATCGCGCTGCGGGATGGCGAGCAGGCCTTCCGGGCCGATGCCGGTCGGGAGCGCCTGCAGGAAGCGCGGCGCCTTGCCGGCACCCTCGTCCTTGTAGACCAGCACCAGTGAGGCGCGCTCCAGCCCGACGAAGATCAGGCGATCTTGGCCATAGGTCGCGACCTCGATGCCCTCGGGCTCGCTGCCCTTCGCGGCCGAGCGCTTCTCGGGATAATGGCCCAGGCGCATGGCGATGTGATCGACATCGGAGCCGGAATCGAACTCGACCGTGCCGTCCTTGCGGAAGATGGTAAAGCCGCGCGAGCCGCCCTTCCAGTCACCCTCGTTGGCGGTAACGAAGCGGTCATTGTCGAGCCAGCGCACGGCGTCGGGCTCGCGGGCGACGCCCTTCAGCTCCTCGGTCGGGCTGATCTTGCCGTCGCGGGTCTTGTCGATGTTCTTGAGATCGACCGAGCCGGCTGAGAAATGCGTCACGACCTTGCCGGTCTTCGAATCGACGATGACGAGGTGGTTGTTCTCCTGCAGCGTCACCACGACGAGCCCGTCCTGGTTGACGTCGACGAATTCCGGCTCGGGATCGGTCGGCTCGACGGCGGCGATGCCGGTCATGTCGACGACCTGGCGGGTGGCGCAGTCGATGGTGCCATCCTTGATGCCGATCAGGGTGAGGTTGCCGGCCGGGAGCTGCGGCAGGGCGCCCTTGTTGAGCTTCTCGTCACGCTCGTTCTCGATGGCGATGACGATCTTGCCCTTGTCCTTGGTCAGCGTGACCGAGTCCGGCTGGCCGCCGAGATCGCATTTGGCGACGACCTGCTTCGTCTTGAGGTCGACGGTGGCGAGATGGCCGGCCGGCTCCTTGAAATTGTCGCCGGAGGTGACGACCGCGACGAAAGCCTTGTCGCCGAGGATGGTGACCGAGGTGGTCTCGCCTTCGAGCGGCACGAAACCGGCAGGCCTGGGATTGGCGGGGTCGGCGATGTCGATGATGCCCAGCGCCTTCTGCTCCGCGTCGGTGTAGGCCAGCAGCGTGCCGTCGCCATTGGCGGCGATGATCTCGGAGACGGTCTTCTTCTTGGGATCGCGATCGGCCGGCAGGTTCTGCGGCACGGAGAAAGTGGCGATCCGGTTGAAGAGCGGCTCGGCCATGGCCGTGCCGCTGAGCAGGACAGCGGCAAGAGCCGCGAGGACGAGAGGCTGGCGCATGGGATCTCACCGCTGACGGAAACAGAGACCCGTCGGCTAATCAGCCCATGCGACAGTCACATGACGGTTTTCACCGAAGGGTCACCGCGTCGCCGGAAGGGAGCGCCGCGCCCGAGCGCTTGAAGCCGATGACTTCCAGTTCGGTCACGATCGCCACGGCAGCGGCCTGCGCCAGGACGAAGGCGATGCCGAGCCCGGTCGGCGCGAACCAGCCCATCAGGAGGATCGCGATGCTGTCGGCGATCCAGAGCAGGTTGACGCCGATCACGGCGTAGACCGCCAGACGCGGCAGGACCTTACGGCTGGCGAACCAGGCGATCAGCGCCGCGCAAGGCAGCAGCACGAGGCCGGCGCCGCGCAGGAAATCGACGGGCAGGCCGAGCGGGGCGGCGAGCGGCCCGGCGGCAGCGGCGAGAATGAGGCCCATGCCGGCACAGGCCGCGGCATCGAGGGCGAGAGCGTTGCGCAGCAGGGGCGAGGACTGGATGAGCGACATGGCATTCTCCTTGGCGGTTCTGGGCCTCAAGCCCGTTTCGATGAGGGGAATGCTGACGGAACCGCGTCGGCCCGTCGATTAAGCGGGAGGTAATTGGAACCGACCGCCGGGATCGCTAGCTTCTCCGCCATGAACACACATCAGCCTCCCCCGATCGGCGCGCTCCTCCGGGACTGGCGCCAACTCCGCCGCTTCAGCCAGCTCGATCTCGCGCTCGAGGCCGAGATCTCGCAGAAGCATCTCAGCTTCATCGAAAGCGGCCGCTCGCGCCCGAGCCGCGAGATGGTGCTGCTATTGGCCGAGCATCTCGGCGTGCCGCTGCGTGAGCGCAACGCGTTGCTGCTGGCGGCCGGCTACGCGCCGATCTATCCGGAGCGCTCGCTGGAAGACCCCTCGCTCGACGCGGCACGCAGCGCGATCGACCTGATCCTCAGGGGGCACGAGCCCTATCCGGCGGTCGCCGTCGACCGGCACTGGACGCTGCTGGCCTATAACAATGCGGTGACGCGCTTGCTCGGGCTCGTCGCGGATGCGGACCTGCTGAAGCCGCCCGTCAATGTGCTGCGCCTGTCGCTGCATCCGCAGGGGCTCGCGCCTTTCATCCTCAATCTCGCGGAATGGCGCGCCCATCTCCTGGCCAGACTGCGCCAGCAGGTCCGCGCGACGGCCGATGCCAGGCTCGGCGAATTGCTGGGCGAGCTGATGAGCTATTCCCATCCGGGCGCGGGCACGCGCCACGAAGCCGAGGCGGAAGCGGCCATCGTCGTGCCCATGCAGTTGAAGCTCGGCGAGACCATATTGTCGCTGATCTCGACGACCACCGTGTTCGGCACGCCGGTCGATGTCACCCTCTCGGAACTTGCACTGGAGACCTTCTTCCCGGCCGATGCCGCTACGGCGGGAGCCTTGCGAGCGCTCGCCGCGCAGGCAGAAGAGGCGCCCTGAGCGCCGGAACCTTTCCGCGCAGCGCCCGTTCCTTCAGCGGAAAACGGCTGGGGGCCGATCTTTCAGGAGCCAAGCGCGATGAGCAGCACGACCGACAAGATCAAGGGCCTGGCCAACGAGGCCGCCGGCAACGTCAAGCAGGCCGCCGGAAAGGCGTTCAACAAGCCGGGGCTCGAGGCCGAGGGCAAGGCCCAGGAACTGAAGGGCGAAGCCCAGCAGGCGCTCGGCAAGGGCAAGGACGCGGTCAAGAAGGCCGTCGACAAGGTCTGACGATCGACCTTCCACCTCAACGGAAAGAGCCGCCCATCGGGCGGCTCTTTTATGATTCAAGATGCGAAACCACGCTGTCATCCCGGACGCAGCGAAGCGGAGATCCGGGATCCATTCCGGAGCGCTTCCGAGAGAGGTTCAGGCATGGATCCCGGGTCTCCCTCCTGTCGCCCGGGATGACCCGCACTTGTTGGAAGGCTTGCACCGATGACTCAGGCCGTGCCGCCGAAGCCGCCGAGGAAATCCTTGACCCGGCCGAAGAAGCCCGCGGTCTCCGGGTGGTTGTTGTGCGAGCTCTCGCGCTCGAACTCCTCCAGCAATTCGCGCTGGCGCGTCGTCAGCTTCTGCGGCGTCTCGACCACGACCTGGATGTAGAGGTCGCCGACATCGCGCGAGCGCAGCACGCTCATGCCCTTGGCCTTCAGACGGAACTGCTTGCCGGTCTGCGTACCCTCGGGGATCTTCACCCGCGCCTGTTCGCCCGACAGCGTCGGCACCTCGATCTCGCCGCCGAGCGCGGCCGAGACCAGCCCGATCGGCACGCGGCAGAACAGGTCGGCGCCATCGCGCTGGAAGATCGCGTGCGGCTTGATGGAGAGGAAGATGTAGAGATCGCCGGCAGGCCCGCCGCGCAGGCCGGCCTCGCCCTCGCCGGCGAGGCGGATGCGCGTGCCGTCCTCGACGCCGGCCGGAATGTTCACGGAGAGCGTGCGCTCGCGGGTGACGCGGCCGGCGCCCTGGCAGTTCTTGCAGGGGTCGTCGATGACCTCGCCGCGGCCCGAGCAGGTCGGGCAGGTCCGCTCGACCGAGAAGAAGCCCTGGTTGGCGCGGACGCGGCCATGGCCGCCGCAGGTCGGGCACTGGCGCGATTTCGAACCGGGCTTGGCCCCGGTGCCGGAGCAGGATTCGCAGGAAACCGAGGTCGGCACCCGGATCGACTCGTTCTTGCCGGTAAAGGCGTCTTCCAGACCGATCTCGAGATTGTAGCGCAGGTCGGCCCCGCGCTCGCGCCCGTTGGCGCCGCGCGCGCCGCCGCGACGGGCATCGCCGAAGAAGGAATCGAAGATATCCGACATGAAGTCGGAGAAATCGGCATTGCCGGCGGGGCCACCGCCGCCGCCATTCTCGAAAGCCTGATGGCCGAAGCGGTCATAGGCCGAGCGCTTCTGGCCGTCCGACAAGACCTGATAGGCCTCGTTGATTTCCTTGAACTTGATCTCGGCGTCCTTGTTGCCGGGATTCTTGTCCGGATGATGCTGCATTGCGAGCTTGCGGAACGAGGTCTTGAGCTCGACCTCCGTCACGGTCCGGCTGACGCCGAGGATCTCGTAGTAATCGCGCTTCGACATCGAAATGTCTGTCCCCGCAGCTTTGACGCGGCATGGCCGGGCAGCGAGCCCGGCCATCCGTATAGCCTGCAATTCCCGGACGAGATGGCCGGGTCGAGCCCGGCCACAACGTCGCTTGCGTTACGAGCGCGCGATCACGCGCTCTTCTTCTTGTCGTCCGAGACGTCCTTGAAGTCGGCGTCGATGACGTCGTCCTTCTTGGCTTCCTCAGGCTGCTCGCCGCCCTCGGCCGCAGCGCCTTCGGCCTGGCTCGCCGCATACATCGCCTCGCCCAGCTTCATCGAAGCCTGCATCAGCTCGTTGGTGCGGGCCTGGATGGCCTCGGCATCGTCGCCGGTCAGCGCGGTCTTGAGCGCCTCGACGGCGGTCTCGATCGCACCCTTGTCGGCCTCGGAGACCTTGTCGCCATAATCCTTCAGCGACTTCTCGGTCGAGTGCACGAGGCTCTCGCCCTGGTTCTTGGCCTCGACCACCTCGCGGCGCTTCTTGTCCTCGGCGGCATTCGCCTCGGCATCCTTCACCATCTTCTGGATGTCGGCATCGCTGAGACCGCCGGAAGCCTGGATCTTGATCTGCTGCTCCTTGTTGGTGGCCTTGTCCTTCGCCGTCACGGAGACGATGCCGTTGGCGTCGATGTCGAAGGTCACCTCGATCTGCGGCATACCGCGCGGGGACGGCGGAATACCCATCAGATCGAACTGGCCGAGCAGCTTGTTGTCGGCCGCCATCTCGCGCTCGCCCTGGAAGACCCGGATCGTCACCGCGTTCTGGTTGTCCTCGGCGGTGGAGAAGACCTGGCTCTTCTTGGTCGGAATCGTGGTGTTGCGGTCGATCAGGCGCGTGAACACGCCGCCCAGCGTCTCGATGCCGAGCGACAGCGGGGTCACGTCGAGCAGCAGCACGTCCTTGACGTCGCCCTGAAGGACGCCGGCCTGGATCGCGGCGCCGATGGCAACCACTTCATCCGGGTTCACGCCCTTATGCGGCTCCTTGCCGAAGAACTGCTTCACGACCTCCTGCACCTTCGGCATGCGGGTCATGCCGCCGACGAGGACGACCTCGTCGATCTGGCCCGCCGACAGGCCGGCATCCTTGAGCGCCTTCTTGCAGGGCTCGATGGTGCGCTGGATCAGATCGTCGACCAGGCTCTCGAACTTGGCGCGCGAAAGCTTGATGGCGAGGTGCTTCGGACCGGAGGCATCCGCCGTGATGTAGGGCAGGTTGATCTCGGTCTGGGCCGTGGTCGAGAGCTCGATCTTGGCCTTCTCGGCCGCTTCCTTCAGGCGCTGAAGCGCGAGCTTGTCCTTCTTCAGGTCGATGCCCTGCTCGCGCTTGAACTCATCGGCGAGATACTCGACGAGGCGCATGTCGAAGTCTTCGCCACCGAGGAAGGTGTCGCCATTGGTCGACTTCACCTCGAAGACGCCGTCGCCGATCTCGAGGATCGAGACGTCGAAGGTGCCGCCGCCGAGGTCATAGACCGCGATGGTGCCGGCCGACTTCTTCTCGAGGCCATAGGCAAGCGCAGCCGCCGTCGGCTCGTTGATGATTCTGAGCACTTCGAGGCCGGCGATCTTGCCGGCGTCCTTGGTGGCCTGACGCTGGGCGTCGTTGAAATAGGCGGGAACCGTGATGACGGCCTGGGTGACGGGCTGGCCGAGATAGGCCTCCGCCGTCTCCTTCATCTTGGTCAGCGTGAAAGCCGAGATCTGCGACGGCGAATAGTCCTTGCCGTCGGCGGACACCCAGGCGTCGCCGTTCGAGGCCTTGGTGATCTTGTAGGGGACCAGTTTCAGGTCCTTCTGCGTCATCGGGTCCTCGAAGGTCCGGCCGATGAGGCGCTTGATCGCGAAGAAGGTGCGCTCCGGGTTGGTGACGGCCTGGCGCTTCGCAGGCTGGCCGACCAGACGCTCGCCGTCATCCGTGATGGCGACGATGGAGGGCGTGGTGCGCGCGCCTTCCGAATTCTCGATGACCTTGGGCGTCGAGCCTTCCATCACTGCAACGCAGCTGTTGGTCGTGCCGAGGTCGATACCAATGACTTTACCCATGGATGGGATCCCTTTCGATTGAGCAGATCGCCGACCTGCGACGTTGATGCGTCGCCTGCCGGCCCATGGACCGGATCGCCCCCGCTTCAGCGGCGAACGAAACCGGCATTCCACGTTTGACGGTGGTTAAACCGCCCCTTGGCGGCGTATATAGTGAGGGTGTTCCACCCCTTGCAAGACAGGCGAGCCGATTAAGAATCGGGAGTTTCGGTGAGACAGCCGCCACGACACGCTTTCTGCCCGGGTGTGGCCTTCCCGTCCTTGCATCAGGTTGCCCGTGCCTGCATGCAGAAAGGCCGTTCCGGTTTCACTGGGCCGCCATGACACGATCGACGCGCCTGATCCTCGCCTCGCTGGCCCTCGCTGCGGCTTCGACGGCAGCGCTCGCCCAGCCCCTGCAGCTGCCCGGCGCCCAGCCGTTCAACGCGCCGGGGACCCAGCAGGCCGCCCCCTCGCAGCCCGGCGCGCCGGCGGCACCGAAGCCGCCCAGCATGCCCGCCATCAAGGTCGCGGGCGAGGACGCCATCCTCGGCAAGGCCCTGCATCGCCACGGCCACCACGGCGAGGCCGTCTTCTCGAAGACAGCGACAGGCTACGGCCTCAAGCTCAATCTCGACGGTTTCCAGAGCGCCAATCTGGTCGAGCCCTGCGCCGTTTCCTTCGGCGATGCGCCCTTGCCCGTCACCGCTCTGGGCCGCCCGGCCGGCGTCCCGCGCTACAAGCTGGAGGCGTCGATCTGCCCGATCGTCTTCGACGTGCTCGACGGCGCCTTCCTCGTGGTCGAGCCGACGGAGCCCTGCGTCGTGCAGGCTGCGCAATGCCGGATCGACCCGCGTGGACTGTGGGGGCCCGATGCCCGCACCGTCGCCGGGCAGGCCAAGGAGATCGAGAAGGCGCGCGGCAGCGCCGAACGCGCCGTGCGCGAGGGTTATCGCACGCTGACCGCCAAGTCGGACGCGGTCGAGCAGCGCGTGGTCGCCCGCGAGCAGGCCGGGTTCTCGGCCGAGCGCGAGATGATCTGCCGGGATTTCCAGCGCGAGGGCCAGTTCGGCTTCTGCGGCGCCCGGATCACCGAGGCGCGGGCCGCCTCGCTGCGCGCCCGGCTCGGGCTCAATACCGAGCCGAAGCCCGCCGCCGCCAAGCCGAAGCCGCGCCCCACGCCGAAGCCGGCCCCACTCTCGCTCACGCCGACGCAGTAGAGCCGGGCTCGTCCGGGCGCGCCGCGCGCGAACCGGTCCGGCGATTAGAGCTTCATTCACCACCTTTTCCGGCTCCCTCCCCGGCCCGCGCAAGGCCGCGCGCTTCTTTACGATTGCGCGGTGATTGGCCCCTTACCAAGCCCTGGCACACTGCTTTGGGGGGACAGGACACAATGCGCATTTTTGATTGGAAGTTTGCGAGGAAGGGCGTTGCGGCCCTGCTCGCCGGCATGCTCGCCAGCGTTGCACCGGCCCAGGCCTGCACGAATATCCTGATGATTGCCGCCGATGGCACGCCGGTCTACGGCCGCACCCTCGAATATGCGCTCCAGACACAATCCGACGTCGTCGTGGTCCCGCGGAACTACGCCTTCGTCGGCACCCGCCCGGGCAACATGGCCGCGCCGAAATGGAACACCCGCTACGCCTTCGTCGGCGTGATGAGCTTCGGCCAGCCCTTCGTCTCGGACGGCATGAACGAGAAGGGCCTTGCCGGCGGCGCCCTGTATTTCCCGGACTTCGCGGGCTACACGCCGGTCGCCCAGGCCGACCCGAATACCGCGCTTGCGCCCTGGGAATTCCTGAGCTGGGTGCTGTCGAATTTCTCGACCGTCGCGGAAGTGAAGGCGGCGCTCGACAAGACCGTGATCGTCGATCTGCCGGCACCGATGGTGAACTTCACCTTGCCGTTCCACTTCCCGATCCACGATGCGACGGGCGCCTCCATCGTGATCGAGCCGGTGGACGGCAAGCTGAAGGTCTATGACAACCCGATGGGTGTCCTGACCAACTCGCCAACCTTCGACTGGCACCTCAACAACATCCGCAACTACGTCAAGCTTTCGCCGGTCGCGGCCGACCCGCTGAAGATCGGCGGCAAGACCTTCGCCCCCTTCGGCCAGGGCTCGGGACTGCTCGGCATTCCGGGGGACCCGACCCCGCCTTCGCGCTTCATCCGCGCGCTCGGCTATGTCGCTTCGGCGAAGCAGGCTCCGGATGGCCCGCAGACGGTCCGTCTCGTCGAGCACATCATGAACAATTTCGACATCCCCGTCGGCTTCATCGACTCCGCCGCGAAGGGCGGGGAACTCGAATACACACAGTGGACCTCGGTCGCGGATCTGCGCGCCAGGAAGTACTACATCAAGAGCTATCAGGATCAGGTCCTGCGCATGGTCGACCTGACCAGCTTCGACCTCGACGCCAAGACGCTTCAGGTCGCGCCGTTCAAGCCGAACCCTGTGCCCCCGGCCCTCCAGTTCGGCAAGCCGTAACGGACGATAGCCGCCCCCTTTCGCTCCGCGAGATCGGGGGCGGCGTTCCCTGGATCATGGACCGGCGAACCGCCCCTGGCGGTCTTGCCGTCAGGGCGAAGCCGTCAAGGGCAGCGAGACGGTGAGCAGGCCCACGGTTCCGCGCGCCCGGTTCTCCGCGGCGAACTCGCGCAGAACCTTGATGCGGGTCGAGATCGGCGTCTTTCCGACCGTGAAATTATAGGCGAGCGTGCCGCCAAGCGCGGTCACGCGTCCCTTATAGGCGCCGAGCTGCGCGCCGGCCCCGCTGTCGCCGGTGAGCTGCTGATAATGATAGCCGATGACGCCGGCCGACAGGGCGCTGGTCAGCGCCTTCGAGGCCGCCCATTCAAGATGGAACTCGGTGCCCGTCCGGTAGTCCGTCGCCGGATTGGTGCCGTTGAAGGTCACGCCGGCAACGCCCGAGAGATCGATGCCGGTTTCCGGATCGAACCAGGTGAGGGCGCCGGACAGATCCGTCGCCCAGCGATGGAAGGCGAGATTGGCGAGTTCGCCGTTGCGGTAGTCGCCTGCAGGTGCGTTGACCATGACGGTCGCGTTCCAGTGGAACTTGCCGGCATGCCAGCCGAGCATCGCCGAGAACACGGGATCGCCGACGACCACCGCGCTGTCGCGCAGGCTGGTGCCGATGATGCGGTTCGTGCGCGGCGAATCGTACTCAGTGCCGACCCCGACCCGGACACGGCCGACGGGCAGGGTGGCACCGAGCGCGACATTGCCGCCGGCGATCTCCCAGGGCGTCACCCATGTGCGCTCAGGAAATCCGCCCTGGCCTGGCTGCGCACATCCGCGACGAAACGTCCGCCCGCCGGCAGCGACTTCCGGGCGTCGAGCTTCGCATCGTAGCTGTAGGTGTCGCTCTCGAAATAGACCCCGGGAGGCGGCAGGTAGCCCGCCATCGCGCCGCGCCCGCCGAGCAGATAGAAGCCCGTGCCGTTTTCGGCGGCGGCGGCTTTCTCACAGGTTCCGAAAACGCCGGCGGCAAGGCCGAGCGCCAGCAGCACGCCGAGCCGGACCAGCCGGGACGATTGCCCGCAGACTTCGTTATACGTCATGTTGTCGATCGCCCCCCGGCGCAGCCGCCGCCAGCCGGGCGAATCAGCCATGCAACCCTAACGCGCCTGCGGCCGGCGCTGAATCCCCCCTAGGTCCTGTCCCCGTGGTTTCGCGCGCCCGCCATGCGGGCTTGCAGCGTCTGCGGGTCCAGCGTCGCGAGCGCGTCGATCAGCGCGACCGCGAAGCTGCCGGGGCCGGCAGCGCGCTCGGCCGCGATCTCGCCGGCAATACCATAGGCGGTCAGCGCCGCCGCGGCCGCGATCACCGAGTCGGGCTCCACCGCCCGGCAGGCCGCGACCAGCGCGCTCGAAGCACAGCCGAGCCCGGTCACCTTGCTCATCAACTCATGACCATGCGCGACCGACAGAGCCCGATCCTCCGTCTCGATGCGGTCGACCGCGCCGGTGGTGACGCGCACGATATCCCGTCGCAGCGCGAAAAGCGGCTCCAGCACCGCCATTTCCGTGGCATTGCCACGCACCAGCACATCGAACAGCGCCAGCACGTCGCCGACCAGCCGCAGCCGCAAGGGCGAGAGCTCGACGAAGACCGGGTCGAGCACCAGCGGAATGCGGCGCTCCCGCGCGACGCCGACCAGCTTGGGAATGGCGCGCTCGCCTTCGAGGCTGAGCGTGCCGAGATTGATCAGGATCGCGCCCGCGCCGGCTGCGACCGCCTCGACCTCGTCGGGATGGCTCGCCATCGAGGGCACGGCCCCGACGGCCAGCAGCATGTTGGCGGTAACGTTCTGCGCCACTGTATTGGTCAGGCAGTGGACGCGCGGGCGGCGCCTGGCCACCCGCGCGAGGATCGATGCGACGCTGGCTGCGTCGAGCTTTTCGCTGAAACCGCTCATTCAGCAGCAGGTAGATAGATACTCCCGCCCTTGTCGAGGAATTCCTTCGACTTCGCCGCCATACCTTCCGCGGCCATGGCTTCAAGGCTTGCCCGCTCGTTGTCGCTCATCGCCAGCACCTCGGCGCGCAGATCCTGCGTGATCTTCATCGAGCAGAATTTCGGCCCGCACATCGAGCAGAAATGCGCGACCTTGTGGGCGTCCTTCGGCAAGGTCTCGTCGTGGAACTCCCGCGCCGTGTCGGGGTCGAGCGCCAGGTTGAACTGATCCTCCCAGCGGAAGTCGAAACGGGCGCGCGAGAGCGCATCGTCGCGAATCTTCGCGGCCGGATGGCCCTTGGCAAGATCGGCGGCGTGCGCCGCGATGCGGTAGGTGATGACGCCGGTCTTGACGTCGTCGCGGTTGGGCAGACCCAGATGCTCCTTTGGCGTGACGTAGCAGAGCATGGCGCAGCCATACCAGCCGATCATCGCCGCACCGATGCCCGAGGTGATATGGTCGTAGCCCGGCGCGATGTCGGTCGTCAGCGGTCCGAGCGTGTAGAACGGCGCTTCGCCACACTCGCGCAATTGCTTGTCCATGTTCTCCTTGATCTTGTGCATCGGCACATGGCCGGGGCCCTCGATCATCACCTGACAGCCTTTTCCCCAGGCGATGTTGGTGAGCTCTCCCAGCGTCTCGAGTTCGGCGAACTGGGCGCGGTCATTGGCGTCGGCGATCGAGCCCGGACGCAGGCCGTCGCCCAGCGAGAACGAAACGTCGTAGCGGCGCATGATCTCGCAGATCTCGTCGAAACGCTCGTAGAGGAAGCTCTCGCGATGATGCGCGAGGCACCAGCGCGCCATGATCGAGCCACCGCGCGAGACGATGCCGGTGACGCGCGATGCAGTGAGGGGGACGTAAGGCAGCCGGACGCCGGCATGGATGGTGAAATAGTCGACGCCCTGCTCGGCCTGCTCGATCAGCGTGTCCTTAAACACCTCCCAGTCGAGCTTGATCGGATCGCCACCGACCTTCTCCAGCGCCTGGTAGATCGGCACCGTGCCGATCGGCACGGGTGAATTCCGCAGGATCCAGGAGCGGATGTTGTGGATGTTACGGCCAGTGGAGAGGTCCATCACCGTGTCGGCGCCCCAGCGGATCGCCCAGACCAGCTTCTCGACCTCCTCGGCCGCGCCGGAGGTGACGGCCGAATTGCCGATATTGGCGTTGATCTTGACCAGGAAATTGCGGCCGATCGCCATCGGCTCCAGCTCGGGATGGTTGATGTTCGCGGGGATGATGGCGCGGCCGCGCGCGATCTCCTCGCGGACGAATTCCGGCGTGACGAATTCCGGCACGTTGGCGCCGAAGCTCTCGCCATCGGCATGGCGCTCCCGCGCGCCCTCCAGCATGGCGGCGCGGCCGAGATTCTCGCGATGGGCGACATAGATCATCTCGGGGGTGACGATGCCGGCCTTGGCGAATTCGTACTGCGTCGTCATCTGGCCAGGCTTCGCCTGCAGGATCGGGCGCTCAGCCGGACAGGCGGGCACGAGCTGCTCGGCGGAGATGTGGCCGTTATCGGCGGCGGTGACAGCACGGCCGGGGACTTGCTCGAAGCCGCGTGCGTCGAGCCAGGCGCGACGCGGCTGGACGAGGCCGGCATTGAGATCGATCTTCGCGTCGGTCTCGGTGAAGGGGCCGGAGGGGTCGTAGAGGCGCACCGGCGGCTCGGCATCGGTCGTCAGCACGACCTCGCGGAAGGGCACGCGCATCTCGGGATGCTCGGGCGCCGCGACATAGATCTTGCGCGAGCCGATGATCGGCCCGGTCGTGACGCTCTGGGGAGCGGTCTTGACGCTGTTCTTCTGGGGTTTGGTGTGGGCATTCATAGGGGGGATCTCCTCCTTGGTACAGGTCAGGAGATCCGGCGTCGAAGCGGTTCAAGCGCTGTGATGCGGGTGCAGGCCAAGGCTGCACCGCGTTCCAGTCCCTCCGCCGGTATGACCCGGATCAGGTTCGATGGGTTCAGCTTCGAAAGCCGTCTCAGCCCTTGCGGGCACCCCTCGGAACACTGGCGAGGTTAGGCGTAGCGCCGCCGCTTGGCAACGGGCTGCAAGCATACCTCCCAGACCAACTGGTGGAGTATCCCGCAGCCCTCATCCTGAGGAGCGCCGCAGGCGCGTCCCGAAGGATGGTCCAGATCGTTCGGGAGCCTCCTGAAGCATCCTTCGAGACGCCGCTGACGCGGCTCCTCAGGATGAGGGCTGCCCATTTTCAAACAGGTTGTAGAGGAGAAGGAATGGCTCAGGCGGTCCGGTCGACCAGCGTGCCCTGCCCGGCTGGCAGCATCGCCTGCGTCTGCTCGACGCTCTGCTGCAGCATGGCGACGAGGCTCTGCTCGGCCTGCGCATTCTGCTTGAGCATTTCGGCCGACAGCGCCTGCTGCGTCGAGGCGGCCTGCATCGTGACGATGCTGGTGGCGAGGGAAACGGCGTCGCTCATGGCCGCACCCTAGTCGGGCAACCCTACCAAATCCTCAACCCGGCCCCTCAAGGTGCGATGATCGAGGGCACGGGCTTCGGCATCGGCGGATCGCGCTCGGACCGAATCTGCGCCTTGTCCGCGCCAGCTCCACGCGTCTCGTCCCGTGGCGCCACGCTGTTGGGCATCGGCGGGCGCGCCACCTCGCCCGAGCGCGGCACCAGCGGCACGCCGGGAGCGCGCTGCCTTGCCGGAGCAGGCGCGGTCTGAGCCTGCGCCAAGACTGCAATGGGCATGCCGGCAACAAGCGCCACGGCGATGACCTGGACAAGCTTTCTCATGGCGGCATCTCCCCTCGGCTATCCTCCGGAAACAAAACAGGCGCAGGGAACGGGAGTTCCCTGCGCCTGATAAAGAACGGGGCTGCTTCGAGAGCACCCCCGCCCGGTCGTTACTGGTTCTGGCCGCTGAGCAGCGGCGTGATGCGCCGGAGCGTGACGCGCCGGTTCTCGCGCGAAGCATCCTGCGTGTTCACCTTCAGATATTGCTCGCCATAGCCCTGGGTCGTCAGGTTTTCCGGCGGGATCTGGAAGTCGCGCGTCAGGATCTCCGCGACCGATTGCGCCCGGCGATCGGAGAGCGAGAGATTGTCGACATCGGCGCCCACGGCGTCGGTGTGGCCCTCGACGAGGAAGACCTCGTTAGGCGAGCGCTGCAGGGCGCGCTTCACCGAATCCGCGATCACCGACAAGCGCCGCGCCTGATCCTGCCCGACCTGCCAGGAACCGGTATCGAAGTTGATCGTGTCGATATCGACGCTGCGCATGCGGGCACGCAGGTCCGGCGAATAACGGACCTCGTCCAGCGTGTAGCGGCGCGGGATCGCGGCGATCGGCGGGGCGATGATCGTCTCGTAGATCAGATCCTCGTCGGCCCGGTCCGCATCGACGATATAGCGCTCGCGCGGCATCGGCAGCGGCGGCGGCGGCAGCACCACGACATCGTCGGCAAAGCGGCCCGGACGGTCGCGCAGCGTGTTGTCGATGATGATCACCTCGCGGTTGTCGCGGTCGATGCGGGTGCGGCGGATCAGCCGGCCCTCCTCGTCGGTGACGGTGACGATGCGCGTGCCGTCCGGCCGCTCGAAGATCGTGCGGTTCTCGTCGCCGCGGCGTTCGGAGCGGCCCTGCCAGCCGAGATCGCGGAAGCGCTGATCCTCGTCGCGGCGGATGATGGCGCGGCCGTCATCGTCGCGGATGATGGTGCGGCCGGGCTCGCGGATGATGGTGACGTCACCCTCGCGCCGTTCCTCGCGGCGGCTGCGGATATCCTCGAAGCGCTGCGCACCCTGCGCGGCCATGATGCCGCCGATGACGCCGGCACCGAGACCGATCGCTCCGGCCACGCCCGGCGAGATGCCGCCACGGCGGCCTTCACGCTGAGGCGGCTGGCCGGGAGCGACGCCGGGCTGACCGGGAACAGGGGCGACACCGGGTTGTGCCGGCGCAGCCGTCCCCGGTGCTCCGCCGGACGGCATGCCGGGAGCGGGCCGCCCGACCTGGCCGGGCGCCGCGCCCGCAGGCGGGGTCGGAGCCGTGGCGCCGGGCTGAGCCGGGGCGAGAGCTGGAGCGCCGGGAGCGCCAACCGCAGGCGTGCCCGGCGCCGGGCGCGAGGGCTGGACCGGAGCAGCGCCGGCGGGCGGGGGTGGTGTCGGAGCGGCCGTTCCCGGCTGTGCTGGAGCGGCGGGAGCGGCAGGTTGAGGCGCCAGAGTCGAAGGCTGCTGAGAGGGTGCAGCCGAAGGCGGAACGGTCGGGCCACCGCGCGGAACGGCCGAGGGCGGCGCGCCGGCTCCGGGCTGTGACGGAGCAGCGGGCGCCGTCGCAGGAGGCGCTCCGGTTGGGCGAGGCTGGGTCGGCGCAGCCGAGGGCGGAACGGCCGGGCCGCCGCGCGGAACCGCCGAGGGCTGCGTGCCGGCTCCGGGCTGTGACGGAGCCGTGGGCGCTGTGGCAGGCGGCGCTCCGGTCGGACGGAGCTGGGTCGGCGCAGCCGAGGGCGGAACCGCAGGACCACCACGCGGAGCGACCGACGGCGGCGCGCCGGCGCCGGGCTGTGACGGAGCGGCGGGCGCCGTCGCAGGAGGCGCTCCGGTCGGACGAGGCTGGGTCGGCGCCGCCGATGGCGGAATCGCAGGACCACCACGCGGAGCGACCGACGGCGGCGCGCCGGCGCCCGGCTGAGGCACGACACGCGGGACGGTCGGCTCGACCGGCGGGCGCGGCGGTGTCGGGCGGGCTGCCGGGGCTTCGCTGGGCGAGGGCGCGGCACGAGGCACGGCAGGCGCCTCACGCGGCATGGCCGGGCGCTCAGGCTGCGGACGCATGGCCGGCGGCTCGGCGCGCGGCTGGGGCGCGGGCATGGCGGGAGGCTGCACCCGGGGGGCTGCCGGCGCAGGCTGCATCTGCGGCGGGCGCGGAGCCTGCGGCTGGGCGGGCGCGGTCGGGGCTGCGGGCCGTTCCGGGCCGCGCTGCTGGCCGGGCTGGCCGCCCTGTGGCTGCTGCGGGCGCCGTGGCCCGCGTGGGTCCTCATCTCCGGCGGCGGGGGCCTGTGCGACCCGGTATCCGGCCTCAGTGAAGGCCTGCCCGGCTTGCGAAAGGACGAGGGCCGGCAGGACGGTCCCGACCAGCAACCAGCGTTTCGTGCGCATCTCTATTCCCGTCGTTTTGTTTCAACGTGCGGGTATCAGGCCCCTCATGGCCTGAACCCCCGATGAAGCGAAAACGGCGGGAATCGGGCAACGGTTCCCTTGGATCGACGATCAGATGCCGGCCTGCGCCTTCACATAGGCCGCGATCTCGGCATGGGTCGCGAACCAGCAATCGCCCTTCGCCTTGGCGAGGCGGACCAGTTCCTCGAGGATCCAGAAGCGCGAGCGATAGGTGATGACATGCGGGTGCATGGTCAGCAGGAAGAGCCCGCCCTCGGCATAGGCACCCTCGAATTCGCGGCGGAAGATGTCGAAGACCGCCTCCGGCGACGTATAGGGCCTCAAGCCCTGGAAGCGGTTCATGCTGAGATAGGGCGCGTCGTCGCGGATCCATTCGACCGGCAGTTCGACGATGCCGGTCGGCTCGCCTTTCTCGACGATCTCATAGGGGTCGTCATCGGCGAAGAGCGAGGAATCGTAGAGCAAGCCGAGCTCGCGCTCGATCGAGAGCGTCACGTCGGAGAAATCCCAGGACGGGGTGCGCATCCCGACGGGGCGAACACCGGTGACCTTCTCCAGCGTATCGGCCGAGCGTAGGTGCAATTCGCGCTCGTTGGCGGGCGGCACGGCCGTGTTGACCTCATGGATCCAGCCATGGAGGCCGATCTCGTGGCCGGCGCCGATGATGCGGCGCTGTTCTTCCGGGTAGAGCAAGGCGGTGACGGCCGGCACGAAGAAGCTCGCCGGAATGTCCTGCCGCTTCAGCAGGTCGAGGATCTTGGGCACACCGACACGATTGCCGTACTGGCCCCAGGACAGTCGCCCGACCGACTTGCCGCCGTCGCGCAATTCGTTGGTCTCGTGGTCGACGTCGAAGGAGAGCGCGACCGCGCAGCGCGCGCCGTTCTTCCATGTCGCGGGCTTGAGATTACGGCCGGCGCGGACCTGCTCGACCTTGCCGCGCCAGACCTCTTCCGGCCATTGCCAGGGCAGGAGTTCATCGGGCTGGCTCGTCATGGCGGCTCTCCTCAGGTCGTCGCAGCGCCGGGCAATACCGGCACGGCGGCGAGCAGGCGCTTGGTGTAGTCGTGCTGCGGATGGTCATAGACCTCACCGGCCGGGCCGCTCTCGACGATCTTGCCGCGATACATGATGGCGACGCGGTCGCAGAGATGGCGGACGACCGAGAGGTCGTGCGAGATGAAGATCAGCGTGAGATCCAGTTCCTGCCGCAGGCGGATCAGCAGGTTGATGATCTGCGCCTGGATCGAGACGTCGAGCGACGCGACCGGCTCGTCGCAGACGACGACATCGGGCTGCATCGCCAGTGCGCGGGCAATGGCGACGCGCTGGCGCTGCCCGCCCGAGAACTGGTGCGGGTAGCGATCCGCGAAATCGGGATTGAGCCCGACCGCCGCCAGCCATTGCCGGACATAGGTCTTCGCCTGCGCGCGCTCGACGAGCCCATGCGCCAACGGCCCTTCGGCGATGCTGTCACCGACCGTCATGCGTGGATTGAGCGAGGCGAAGGGGTCCTGGAAGATGGTCTGGACCCGCGTCGTGACCTTGTGCGGCGGCTCGCCCGCGCTCATCACAGGCGCACCGTCGATGCGGACAGAGCCGGTGTCGGGCGCATAGATGCCGGCCGCGACGCGCCCGAGCGTCGACTTGCCGGAGCCGGATTCGCCGACGAGGCCGAGCGCCTCGCCGCGCTTCAGCACCAGCGTGACGTCGTCGACCGCCTGCACCACGGACGGCGGCCTGGACAGGCCGACCTTCTGGGCGAGCTTCCGGAACAGGCCGGGCGTCCCGGCGAAGCGCTTGGCAACATGCTCGATGCGGACATAGTGCACGGCATCCGCGACCGTGGCGGGCGCCTGCTTTGCGGCGCGCGGCGGCGGCGCGACATCGGAGCCGACGCCGCCGGCCAGAAGCTTGCCGGGCTCGGAGCGCGAGGGCAGGGCGTCGAGCAGCGAGCGCGTATAGGGGTGCTGCGGATGCGTCAGCACCGAAAGCGTCGGCCCGGCCTCGACGATCTTGCCGTGACGCATGACGCAGACATGGTCGGCAAGCGAGGCGACGACGGCGAGGTCATGGCTGATCCAGATCAGCGCCGTGCCGAGTTCGGCGACCAGCTCCTTCATCTCCGCGAGGATCTCGGCCTGCACGGAAACGTCGAGCGCGGTGGTCGGCTCGTCGCAGATGATCAGCTTCGGCCGGTGCAGCAGGGCGATCGCGATGGCGACGCGCTGGCGCATGCCACCGGAGAACTGGTGCGGGTAGAAATCGACCTTGCTCTCGGCATCGGGAATGCGGACCTGCGCCAGCGCCGCGACGGCGCGGCGGCGCGCCTCGGCGCCGGAGACCGTCTCATGCGCCTCGAGCGCGAGCCTGATCTGCGTGCCGATGGTCAGCATCGGGTTCAGCGTCATCATCGGGTCCTGAAAGACCATCGAAATCTGCTTGCCGCGGACCTTGCGCAGTTCGGCCGGCGCCAGGCCGGTGAGCTCCCGCCCCTCCAGCTTCACCGAAGAGCCGGATTCGACACGGCCGGGCGGATCGATCAGGCCGATGATCGAGAAACCGGTGATGCTCTTGCCCGAGCCGGATTCGCCGACGAGGCCCATGACCTCGCCGCGCTTCAGCGCGAAGGAGACGCCGTCGACCGCCTTCACCACGCCGGCACGGGCGTGGAAATGGGTGGCGAGGTCGGTGACCTCAAGGAGAGGAGCTTCGGTCATCATTTGCTCCCTTCTCCCCCTGCGGGAGAAGGCGCCGGCAGGCGGATGAGGGGTCGCGCGGCGCTGTAAGACACGGCCTGGCACCGCCGATCATAGAGCGTCGCGCGACCCCTCACCCCAACCCTCTCCCGCAAGGGGAGAGGGGGCTGCGCGGCGCCCGGTCCCGGCAAGAGCGCGCTCATCGCTTCAGCCTCGGATTGACCTGGTCACGGATGCGGTCGCCGACGAGGTTGATCGCGACGATCAGCACGATCAGCGCGATGCCGGGATAGATCGAGATCCAGTAGCGGCCCGACAGCATGTACTGGAAGCCGTTGGCGATGAGCATGCCGAGCGAGGGCTCTGTGACCGGCAGGCCGACGCCGAGGAAGGAGAGCGTCGCCTCCAGCGCGATGGCATTGGCGACCTGCACGGTCGCAACCACGATCAGGGGCGGCAGGCAGTTCGGGAAGATATGGCGCAGGACGACGCGCCAGCCCGGCAATGGCGTCGAGAGCACCGCCTCGACATAGTCCTTGCCGCGCTCGGCCGAGGCCGCGCCATGGGCCGTGCGCGCGAAGTAGGCGTATTGGGCGGCAGCAAGCGCGGCGATGAGCTGCATCTTGCCCTGTCCGAGAAGGGCGGAGAGCACCAACGCCAGCAGGATCGCCGGGAAGGCGAGCTGCAGATCGATCACGCGCATGATGAAGGCCTCGCGGCGCCCGCCAGCATAGGCCGCGCCGATGCCGAGCGAAACGCCCAGCGTGAAGGCGATGGCACCTGCCACCAGCCCCATCTGCAGGGAGATGCGCAGGCCGTAGAGAATGGCCGAGAGCAGGTCGCGCCCCTGCGCATCGGTGCCGAGCCAATGTGTGTAGCCGCCCTCGCCGACATAGCCCGGCGGGCGGCGCGCATCGGAGAGCGAGAGCTTGGCGAGGTCGTAAGGGTCCTGCGGGGCGACGAGCGGCGCGAGCAGGGCGATGCCGATCGTCAGGACGACGACGGCGAGCGCGATGACGGCCGTCCTGCTCTCGCGGAACTCGGCCCAGAAGCGGGCTACGGGAGAGGCGTCCTTCATCGCGCGCCTCCTTTCCGCAGCCTAGGATCGAGCCCGACATAGGCGAGGTCGACGAGGAAATTGATGGTGATGAAGACGAAGGCGACAAGCATCAGATAGGCGACCATCACCGGCCGGTCGAGCGACTGGATGGAGTCGATGATCAGCTTGCCGATGCCGGGCCAGGAGAAGATCGTCTCGGTCACGACCGCGAAGGCGAGCGTCGAGGCGAATTCGAGCCCGAAGACGGTGACGAGCGGGATCGCGATCAGGCGCAGCACATGGCGGCGCAGCACGGTCCATTCGGAGAGGCCGGCAGCACGGGCGAATTTCACGGTGTCGGAGAGCATGGTCTCGCGCGTGCCGGCCCTCGCGAGGCGTGTCATCAAAGCGAGCTTGAAGAAGGCGAGGTTGAGCGCCGGCAACAGCAGATGGCTCAGGCCGTTCAACGTCAGGAAGCTCCACTCGACGCCGAAGATGGAGACCGTCTCGCCGCGCCCGCCGGCCGGCAGCCATTGCAATTCGACGGCGAAGGCCATGATCAGCACGAGGCCGATCCAGAAGGTCGGCACGGAGAAGCCGAGGATCGAGACTGTCATGATCAGCTTGGAGGCGAAGCTGTCAGGCCTGTAGCCGGCATAGATTCCGGCGGGAATGCCGATCAGCGCGGCGCCGCAGACTGCGGCCAGCGTCAGTTCCAGCGTCGCCGGCAGGCGCGACAGGATCAGGTCCATCACCGGCATGCCGAAGACGAAGGAACGGCCGAAATCGCCGTGCAGCACGCGGCCGAGGAAGGTCAGGTACTGTTCCCAGAGCGGCCGGTCGAGCCCGTATTGCGCGATGGTCTGGAGGCGCAGTTCCTGGCTGACATCGGGGCCGATCAGCACGTCGATCGGGTTGCCGATCGCGTAGACGCCGACGAAGACCAGCACCGACATGACGAGCATGACGACAAGGGCCTGCGCCAGCCGGACGGCGACATGGCCTAGCATGTGACATGCTCTGGCGGAGCGCAGGGCTCAGCCCTCATCCTGAGGAGCGCCGCAGGCGCGTCTCGAAGGATGCCCCAGGAAACGCCATCAATGCGAACTGGAGCATCCTTCGAGACGCCGCTTCGCGGCTCCTCAGGATGAGGGCTGCGAAAGAACCGCATCACGGCCAGTTCTCCACCATCACGGCCCGCGTCTCCTCGACGCCGACCTGCCAGAGCCTGAGCATCTCCTCGTCCGGCCGCTGGTAGAGGCCGTGGAAATTGCCGTCGCCGAGGATTTCGCGGCGCTTCGCCGGGCTCGCGGCCTGGTATTCGGCGGTGTTGAAGGGCGGCTTCAGCGTCTCGGGCATGGCGACGCCGGCGAGCCGTGTCCAGGGGAAATTCTCCATCCAGGAGGCGTGCGAGGCCGCCGGATCGACCGCCTGGACCGCCGCCTGGAATTGCGGCGCCGCCCACCAGTTGTGCAGGCGGATGCTCGCGTCGGGATGGCCGTCCAGCCATTCGGTCGCGAAGTTCAGCGCCGGCGAATTGCCGCCATGGCCGTTGACGAGGACGATGCGGCGGAAGCCCGAGCGATAGAAGCCGTCGAAGATGTCGCCGAGGAGCGCGGCGTAAGTGCTCAAGCGCAGCGAGATGCTGCCGGGGAAATTCAGGAAGCCCGGCGTCAGGCCATAGGCCAAGACCGGAAAGACGGGGATGCCGAGCGGCTCGGCCGCCTCCTGCGCCACCCGCTCCGACAGGATCACATCGGTCGCGAGGCTCAGGTAGGCGTGCTGTTCGACGCTGCCGAGTGGCAGCACGCAGCGGTCGTCCCGCTTCGCCTGAGCCTCGATCTGCATCCAGTTCAAATCGGCGACACGCACGGCGCGATCCTTGCTTCGCTTTCATAAGCGGTAGACAATCCCGGCAGGCAGTGCGGGACCGCCGCCGGAACCAACCTTGACTCTGGCCTCCGGTAGCGTCAAGTTCCATTTGGAACTAAATCGGCCGAGAGACATTCCCGATGCGACGCGCACCGACCTCTCCTTCCCGCGCCGACCCGGAGCGCGAGGCGGCACTTGCCGAGCTCGACCCGCTGACCGTGACCAAGCTCTGGGACAATCCCTGCTGGCTGTCCTTCCGGCTGAACTTCGTCGCCTTCCGCTTCAACGACCCGGTCTATCGCTGGATCGAGACGCGCTACGGGCTCGTCCGGCCCGAATTCGTCGCGCTCTATTCGGTTGGCTTGAAGGAGGGCGTCGCCGCCAAGAACATCGTCGCCTCCTCCGGCCTGCCGAAGAACACGCTCTCGCGCGCCGTGCAGAAGCTGCTGCAGCGGCGGCTGCTGAAGCGCGAGAGCGATCCCACCGACCTGCGCAGCTATGTGCTCCATCTCACGCCGGCCGGCCGCAAGATCTTCGACGAGACGATGGTGCCGATGGTCGAGCACCAGACGACGATGCTCGCCGGCCTCAGCGAGGACGAGCAGCGGCAGCTCTGCGTGCTGATGGACAAGCTCGTCATCGCCTCGCCCGCCTGGCCACAGGAACTTCAATCATAGCCATACAAAAACAGGGGATACCGTCATGACAATCGTGAAGAGCTTCCGCCTCGCCGCCTTCGCCGCCCTGCTGGGCGCCACCGTCTCGACCGGCGCGCTGGCGCAGACGCTGACCATCGGCGTCCGCGCCGGGCCGGAATCGATCGATCCGCATTTCACCGCGACCGGCACCCATGCCGAGGCGTTGAAGCATGTCTTCGACACGCTGACCTGGTCCGGCGACAAACTCCAGATCGAGCCGCGCCTCGCCCTGAGCTGGAAGACGCTGGAGCCGACGGTCTGGGAGTTCAAGCTGCGCCCCGGCGTCAAGTTCCATGACGGCTCGGACTTCACGGCGGAGGACGTCAAGTTCTCGATCGAGCGCATCCCGGTCGTCGCCGGCCCGAACCCGACCACGATCTATGTCCGCCGCGTCAAGGAGGTGAAGATCGTCGATCCGCTGACGGTGCATATCGTCACCGACGGGCCGGCGCCGAACCTGCCGAACGATTTCATCCGGCTGTTCATCGTCTCGCACAAGGCCGCCGCCGGCCTGACCAAGGACAGCGCCAACGAGGCCTTCAACTCGGGCAAGGCGGCTGTCGGCACCGGCCCCTACAAATTCGTTTCCTGGACGCCGAAGGACCAGATGGTTCTCGACCGGTTCGACGGCTACTGGGGCGCGAAGGAGCACTGGGCCAAGGTCGTCCGCAAGGAACTGCCGAACGACGCCGCCCGCGTCGCCCAGCTCAAGGCCGGCCAGGTCGACATCATCGTGCGCGCGCCGGCTTCCGACGTGCCGACGCTGAAGCGCGACGCCAAGCTCTCCGTCGCGACGATCGAGAGCGTCTACCTCTTCAACATGGAACTCGACATGCGGGACAAGAGCCCGCAGATCAGCGCCAAGGACGGCTCGGCCCTGCCGAAGAATCCGCTGCAGGACGCGAAGGTGCGCGAGGCGATCGATCTCGCCATCGACCGTCCGGCGCTCGCGGAGATCGCGATGGAGGGACTCGGCACGCCCGCGAACCAGCTGGTGACGCCGACCATCGCCGGCTTCAACAAGAGCCTGCCGGCGCTCAAGCCGGACCTCGCCAAGGCGAAGAAGCTGATGGAGGAGGCCGGCTATCCCAACGGCTTCAAGGTCTCCTTCTCCTTCACCAATGACCGCCTGCCCGGCGACCGGCAGGTCGGCACCTCGATCGCGCAGATGCTGGCGCGCATCGGCATCGAGGTGAACGCCAATGCGCAGCCCGGCGCGGTGTTCTTCCCGGCCCGCACGCGCGGCGAGTTCTCGATGAGCATGTCAGGCTGGGGCACGCTGACGGGCGAGGCGAACTATACGCTGTCCTCCGTGGTCCATTCCAACGACCCGGCCAAGAAGCTCGGGGCCTTCAACGTGCTCGGCTACAAGAATGCCGAGGTCGACAAGCTGATCGAGGACGCGGCCGTCGAGATGGACGAAGCCAAGCGCAACAAGATGCTGTCCGACGCCGCCGCGATCATCGCCAAGGACAGGCCGCGCCTGCCGATCGCCGCCGTCGGCTCCGCCTGGGCGATGCAGAAGGACAAGGTGACGATCAGCCCGCGCGTCGACGAGGACACGCTGGCGATGGACATCAAGCCCGCCAAGAAGTAACGGGGCCGCCTTCGACGCCATGGCCGGTTCCAGCCGGCCATGGCGGACCACATTCAAAGACCCGACAGGATACCGACATGACCCTCGCGCTTGCCATCCATGGCGGCTGCGGCACGCTGCCGAAGGCCGAAATGACGGAGGCCGAATGGGCCCAGGCCCGGTCCGACCTCGCCAGCGCGCTGCGCGCCGGCTGGGCGATCCTGACCAGGGGCGGCGCGGCGGTCGACGCCGTCGAGGCGGCCGTCCGCTTGATGGAGGATTCCCCCCATTTCAACGCCGGTCATGGCGCCGCCTTCAACACCGAGGGCGAGCATGAGCTCGACGCCTCGATCATGGACGGGGCGACGCTGGCCGCCGGCGCCATCTGCGGGGCCAAGCGCATCCGCAATCCCGTCAGCGCCGCCAAGGCCCTGATGCTGCGCGGCGACCCGCTGCTGCTCACCGGCCCCGCCGCCGACGATTTCGCCGAGCATGAAGGCGTCGATACCGTCGCCAACGCGCATTTCTCGACCGAGCGCCGCCGCAAGAACCTCGCCTCGATGAAGCTGCGCGAGATCGTCGGCACCGCCGCCGAGGCGAGCGAGGCCGAGAAGCACGGCACCGTCGGCGCCGTCGCCTGCGATGCACAGGGCCATCTTGCCGCGGCGACCTCGACCGGCGGCTATACCAACAAGCCGGTCGGCCGCGTCGGCGATTCCCCGATCATCGGCGCCGGCACCTATGCCCGCGATGGACGCTGCGCCGTCTCCGGCACCGGCAAGGGCGAATATTTCATGCGCTACTGCGTCGGCCACGAGATCGCGTCGCTGATCGCCTATAAGGGCCTCTCGCTGGAAGCGGCGACGGACGCCGTCCTCGCCGAACTCTCCGAGCACAAGATCGGCGCCGGGCTCGTCGCCGTCGATGCCGATGGCGGGATCGTCGCCCCCTACAACACCGAGGGCATGTATCGGGGATGGGTGACGGAGGATGGGCTCATCCATGTCGCCACGCATGACCATGTCGAGCTAGCGGGGCAGGCGTGAGCGAACCCATCCTGATCTGGGGCGCCGGCGCCATCGGCGGCACGCTCGGCGCCTATTGGGCGCGGGCTGGCATTCCGGTCCTGCTGGTCGACATCGTGCCCGAGCATGTCGAGGCCTGCCGCACCCGTGGTCTCGCCATTTCCGGGCCGGTCGAGGCATTCACGCAGGTCGTCCCGGCCGCGACGCCGGCCGAGCTGAGCGGGCGCTACAGCCGCATCGTGCTGGCCGTAAAGGCCGGCGCGACCGAAGCGGCGCTCGCCGCGCTGAAGCCGCATCTCGCCGAGGACGGTTTCGTGCTCTCCGCCCAGAACGGGCTGAACGAACTCGCCATCGCCAGGGCCGTCGGCGAGCAGCGTACGATGGGCTGCTTCGTCAATTTCGGCGCCGACTGGCTAGGTCCCGGCGAGATCCTCTACGGCAATCGCGGTGCGACCGTCGTCGGCGAGCTCGACGGCTCGAAGAGCGAGCGGGTCGTCGAGATGCACCGGCTGATGGAGATGTTCGAGCCCGACGCGATCCTGACCGACAACATTTTCGGCTATCTCTGGGGCAAGCTCGCCTATGGCGCGATGCTGTTCGCGACGGCACTGACCGACGATTCGATGTCGGCGAACTTTTCGGACCCGGAACGGCTGCCGGTCTGGCTCGCGCTCGGCCGCGAAGTCGGCGCCGTTGCAGCCAAGCGCGGCGTGACCTCGCTCGGCTTCGGCAATTTCGATCCGATGGTGTTCGCGCCCGGCCGGCCGGAAGGCCCGCAGATCGAGACGATCCGCTGGCTCGCCGATTACACTTCGCAAACCGCCAAGACCCATTCCGGCATCTGGCGCGATCTCGCCGTCCGCAAGCGCAAGACCGAGGTCGACCCGCAGATCGGTGTCATCGCCACGCTCGGCCGCGAGGTCGGCATCGCGGCGCCCGCGATCGAGACGCTGGTTGCGCTGATCCACGACATCGAGGACGGCCGCCGCCCGATGGCCTTCGAGACGCTCAAGGTACTGATCGACCAATGCAGATCCGCTTCGACGACCGCGTAGCCCTCGTCACCGGCGCAGCCCAGGGCATCGGGCGCGCGATCGCACTCGCGTTGGCCGAGGCCGGCGCACGCGTCCACCTCGCCGATATCGACGAAGCCGGGGTGCAGGCCACGGCCAAGGAGATCGGCGCGACCGGGCATGCCGCCGATCTCGGCTCGCCCGAAGCCGCCCAGGCGCTGGTGCGCGAGATCGTGGCGACGGATGGCCGGCTCGACCTTCTGGTCCACGCCGCCGGCGGCGTACGCGGACAGGTCGGCCGGGCGATCGAGGAGATTTCCGAGGGAGACTGGCGGGTGATCTTCGCCGCCAATGTCGATGCCGCCTTCTTCCTGGCGCAGGCGGCGGCGCCTGCGATGAAACAGGCAGGCTATGGCCGGATCGTGACGATCTCGTCGGGTGCGGGCCTGAGGCCGAGCCTCACCGGCATCCAGGCCTATGCCAGCGCCAAGCACGCGCTGGTCGGATTGACCAAGCAGCTCGCCTGGGAATTCGGCCCGCATGGCATCACCGTGAATTCGGTGGCGCCGGGCTTCGTGCGCTCCAATCCCGCGAGCGAGCGGCAATGGCAGAGCTATGGGCCGGAGGGGCAGAAGCGTCTCGTCGAAAGCATCCATACCCGCCGCCTCGGCACGCCCGATGATATCGCCAACGCCACGCTGTTCTTCCTGAGCGAACAGGCCGGCTGGATTTCCGGGCAAGTACTCTCGGTGGATGGCGGGCGGTCGTAGCGGCCGCGCCATTCGCGGAAAGGCCGCGACGACGGCGAGAAAAGCACGTCATCCCGTGCGCGCTGCAGCATGCCAATGCTGCTGCGCAGACACGGGACCGCCCTCGGAAAAAGGCGTCTTTTCTGCGCGCGCTCCAGAGAGGCGCCTTTTCCTGCACGCGATCCCGTGTCTGCGCAGCGGCACTACGCGCCGCAGCGCGCACGGGAAGACAGCGGTGGTACTGCCGCCCGGTCGGCACTGGTCGAAGGACCTACACCTCAACCCTGCCCCCTCCCTCTGATCTCGGCTGTTGCCAAGATCAGCACTCAAAGTGTCGAAGTCGGCAACAGCCGACTTCGATGCAGGAGAGGGGTTCCCCGCGCGTGCCGTGGCTGGCTGGAGGCTCGAATTACCTCAGCCGCAATTCGCATGCTCGGCCGGCATGTCGGCGCCGACCATCCAGTTGGTGCCGAAGCGGTCGACCAGCATGCCGAAGCGCGGCGACCAGAAGGTCTCGCCGATCGGCATGGTGATCTTGGCGCCGCCCTCGGACAGGCCGGCGAAGATGCGATCAGCCTCCTCCGGCGTCGCCACGCTGACGCTGACCGAGACCGAGCGCATCGGCCCGTCGCTGTTATTCGGCGGGGCATCGGAAGCCATCAGCAATTGGCCCTCGATCTCCAGGCAGGCATGCAGGATCTTGTCGTGCCATTCCGCCGGGACATGCTCCTCGGCCGGCGTGCCCTTGTGATCCATCATGGCTTGGATCTTGCCACCCAGAACCTTGTGATAATGGGTGAAAGCCTCGCGGCAATTGCCCTCGAACATCAGATAGGTCGACAGTTTCATCTCGTGTCCTCCTGCGTGAAACGGAAAGCGCTCAGCGCTTGCGGTGGTACTGGGCGGCCATGAACTCGCTCCACTGGCCGTCCGGCCCAAGTGCGCGCGAGGTCAGGGTGCGATGGTCCGGCGACAGGAAGGTGATGATGTCCTGATACTTCGCCATGGCGCCGTCGCCGGTCATGCTCGGCCCCTCGGTGTCGAGCACCAGCGACTTGCCGTCGGCGGAGAGCGTCCCGTCATAGGTCCACATCATCGTCATCATCGAGGCGACGAAGCTGCCGACGAAACGGCCCTTGGCCGGGTCGAAGCCGAGCGTCATCAGGCTGGTGACGGGCTTGCCCTCAGGCCCTTCACCCTGCCCCTCGCCGAGGGTCCAGAGCCCGCCGAGCGAGCGCACACTCTCGGTGCCCTTCGATGCCGACGGTGGCTGGTCCGGCCCCATCGAGCAGTGCATCTCGGCGGTCCAGTCGCCGACCAGCTGGTGGAGCCACTCATGCTCCTTCTGCGGTTCGCCCATCATGGTTTCGCTCCTCCGGTTTTCGTTTTCTGGATGATCGGGGTTGCGCGCCGTCTCAGGCAGCGCGTTCGGCCGCAGCCTTCATGGCCTTGAGTCCGGCCTCGAAATCGCCGCCGACCATGCGGTCCATGTCCATGAAGACATGCATGATCTTGGCCGCGAACGGCGTCGGGCCGGTCATGATCCAGGTCACATTGGTGTTCTGGCCCTGCGGCGTCAGCGCGAAGACGACGTCGTTATGCGCCTCGAAAGGCTTGATGAAATCGAGCTTGAGCCCGAGCTTGCCCGGCACTTGCGCCTCGGTGATGCGCATGCTGCCCTCGCCGACATTCTTGTCGCCGGCCCAGGCATAGGTCGCGCCGACGCCGGTCTCCGGCCCGCCGAAGCTGCGCTTCATCGCCGGGTCCTTCTTCTCCCAGGGCGACCAGGCGCCCCAGGCCCTGAAATCGGCGATCAGCGGATAGATGCGCTCCGGCGCGGCGTTGATCGCAATGGAGCGGGTGACCTGGAAGGTATCGGGCTTGCGGGCGGCCAGGATCAGCACGACGACGGCACCGGTGGCGACGAGGCCGAGCACGGTCAGAAGAATGGTCTTGAGCATGACGAGCACCTGAAAATGAGCTGAAAGGAACGACTTTGGCGTCAAATGCCTGACTTATCGGGTGGTTTCGCCTTGATCTCGCGGAGCATCTCGTCCAGCCGCCCCAGGCTCTGGTCCCAGAAACGGCTGTAATGCTCCAGCCATTCCGAGACGTCCTGCAGCGGGCCGGGATCGAGCCGGCAAGGTCGCCACTGGGCTTCCTTCCCCCGCGTGATCAGCCCGGCGCGCTCCAGCACCTTCAGGTGCTTCGAGACTGCCGGCAGGCTCATCGCGAAGGGCTCGGCCAGTTCCTTCACCGAACTCTCGCCTTGCGACAGCCGGGCCAGGATGGCGCGGCGCGTCGGGTCGGCGAGGGCTGCGAAGGTCAGGCTGAGCGGGTCCGTTGACATCGTATGAAACCGATCAGTTAATTAACTGATCGGTTTACTAATGCCGTTTCCTTCCTCCGTCAACCGGCTTCGGCGGGAGAATGTCGCGCGCCACCGCCGGTTGTTGTCAGGAGCGCGGACACGCGGCTAGAACCGAGGACAAGACAAGGAGGGTTCATGAGTTTCGAGACCGCAGCGACACCGGAAGCCGCCGTGGACCGGCTCGAACGACTTTATGGCGAGGCGCGTTCGGCCCTGCGCGGCGACCTGCAGCGCTTCTTCGACACCGGCGAGGCGCCGACAGTGGAAGACCGGGAGCGCTATCGCTACCCGATGCTGCGCGTGACCTACGAGCCCTCGAAGCTGCCGGCGGCGACGCGGCGCGGCCACGCGAAATTCGCGGTGCCCGGCATCTATTCGACCACCGTGACGCAGCCGGCCGAGTTCCGGGCCTATCTGCTCGACCAGCTCCGGCCGCTCGTTGCCGACTATGGCGCGACGATCGAGACCGGCGTCAGCACGCAGGAAATCCCCTACCCTTATGCGCTCGAAGGCGGCGACGAACTGGGGCGCGGCAAGATCACCGCCGCGGAACTCGCGCGCCATTTCCCGACGCCGCTGCTCGCGCTGGTCGGCGACGAGATCGCGGACGGCACCTACGAGCTGATCGAGGGCGAGCCGCGCCCGCTTTCACTCTTTGACGCGGTCCGGGTCGATTACTCGCTGCGCCGGCTGGTGCACTATACCGGCACCGACTGGCGGGCTGTGCAGCCCTGGGTGCTGCTCACCAACTACCACCGCTATGTCGACCAGTTCGTCCGGCTCGGCCTCGCCGAGATCGAGGCGGGCACGGCCGAGGCCTTGATCGCACCGGGCGGCATCCGCATCGACAAGGACGGGCTCGACGTTTCGGCCGCCGAGCGCGTGATGTCGGCGCCCTGGCACCGTTTCCAGATGCCGGCCTATCACCTGATCCGGAAGGGCGGCGAGGGCGTGACGCTGGTCAATATCGGCGTCGGCCCCTCCAATGCGAAGAACATCACCGACCATCTCGCGGTGCTCCGGCCGAATTGCTGGCTGATGGTCGGCCATTGCGGCGGCCTGCGACAGACGCAGATCATCGGCGACTATGTGCTGGCCCATGCCTATCTCCGGCAGGACCGCATCCTCGACGATCTCGTGCCGCCGGATATTCCGATCCCCGCGCTGGCGGAGGTGCAGGTCGCGCTTCAGCAGGCGGCGGCCGACATCACCGGCGAGAAGGGCGACAGGCTGAAGCAGCGCCTGCGCACCGGCACGGTCGTGACCCAGGACGACCGCAACTGGGAGCTGCAATGGACCAAGGAGCGGCGGCGCATCAACCTGTCGCGCGCCATCGCGGTCGACATGGAATCCGGCACGATCGCGGCGCAGGGCTATCGCCTGCGCGTGCCCTACGGCACCTTGCTCTGCGTCTCCGACAAGCCGCTCCATGGCGAGATCAAACTGCCCGGCGCGGCGAACGCCTTCTACGAGCGCGCGGTCGGCGAGCATCTGCGCATCGGGCTCGACGCGCTGGAGAAGCTGAAGGAGGCGGGCTCGACGATCCATTCGCGCAAGCTCCGCAGCTTCGACGAGCCGCCGTTCCGGTAGGGCACGGCGACGGCCGCTTCTTCCTTCTCCCCTTGCGGGAGAAGGTGCCGGCAGGCGGATGAGGGGTCGCGCAGGTCTCGGGAGGTTTGTGTTCGGCTCACGATCGGCGTCGCGAGACCCCTCACCCTAACCCTCTCCCGCAGGGGGAGAGGGGACCGCGTTGAGCTTGCCCTGCCCTCAGCCGAACACCCCGTAGGCGAGCAGCGCCGCGATCACCCAGAGCGCGATATTGCCCCAGCGGTTGCGCCGGGCCTCGGCCCGGCCGATCGCCTCGACGCTGCGCTCGTCGAGCGAGAAGCCGTGGCGCGAGGCATCCTCGAGCTGGCCGAGAACACGCTCGGCGCGGATGACCGTGTCGGGCAAGGTCGCGAGCGAGCCGAGCAGGGAGCGGGCGCCGCGGCCGGCTTCCTCCAAACGCCCGATCGGCCCGAGATTATGGGTGATCCAGGAGCGCACCACCGGATCGGCCGTGCCCCACATGTCGAGATGGGGATCGAGCGAGCGGGCGACGCCCTCGACCACCACCATGGTCTTCTGGAGCATGACGAGTTCGGTGCGCGTCGCCATGTCGAACATGCCGGTGATCTCGAAGAGCAGGGTCAGCACCTTGGCCATCGAGATCTGGTCGGCGCGCCTGTCATGGATCGGCTCGCCGACGGCGCGGATCGCCTGGGCGAAATCCTCAACATCGTGATGGGCGGGCACATAGCCGGCCTCGAAATGCACCTCCGCCACACGACGGTAATCGCGGGTGATGAAGCCGAGCAGGATCTCGGCCAGGAAGCGCCGCTCCTTCAGGCCGAGCCGGCCCATGATGCCGCCATCGACCGCGACGAGGCGCCCCTCCGCATCGACGAAGAGGTTTCCGGGATGCATGTCGGCATGGAAGAAGCCGTCGCGGATCGCATGCTTCAGGAAGGACTGGATGATCTTGCGCGCCAGTTCCGGCAGGTCGTGGCCAGCGGCGCGCAGCCCCTCGACATCGGAAAGCCGGACGCCGTCGATCCATTCGTCGACCAGCATCTCGCGGGCGGTGAGCTGCCAATCCGGCTCCGGCACGCGGAAATCGGCGTCGTCCTTGGTATTCTCCGCGAATTCGGAGAGGGCGGCGGCTTCGAGCCGCAGATCCATCTCCATCGCGACCGAGCGGGCCAGCGTCTCGACCACGCCGGTGAAGCGCAGGCGGCGCGCCTCGGCCGAGCGCTGCTCGGCCATCTCCGCGCCGAAGCGCATCGCGGCGAGATCGCGATTGAAGCGGTCGCGGATGCCCGGCCGCAGGATCTTCACCGCGACCTCGCGGCCATCCTTCAACCGGGCGCGGTGGACCTGGGCGATCGAGGCGGCGGCGACCGGCTCGCTGAACTCCGGGAACAGCGTCTCCAGCTTCACGCCATGCGCAGCCTCGACGATGGCGCGGGCCTCGGCCATCGGGAAGGCCGGCATCCGGTCCTGCAGAGCCGAAAGGTCCTGCGCGATCTTCATGCCGACGACATCGGGCCGCGTCGCCAGGAACTGGCCGAACTTCACATAGGACGGGCCGAGCCGGGTCATCGCCGCCGCGAGCCTTGTCGCGGAGGAGCCGGCGCCGCGCCGTTCGATCAGGCGGCCGACGCGGATCAGGCCGCGTGCCAGCGGCGGCAGCACGGAGGGGTCGACCAGCGCCAGCGCTCCCTCACGCGCCAGCACGAAGCCGACGCGCGCGCCGCGCAGCATGTGGAAGAAGGAGGAGATCATGCGGCTTTAGCCGTCACGGTCGCGGCGCTCTCCCCCTCAGCCCTCATCCTGAGGAGCGCCGCAGGCGCGTCTCGAAGGATGCTCCAGGAGGTGCCGGAGTCAGCTGGACCATCCTTCGAGACGCGCTCCTGCGGAGCGCTCCTCAGGATGAGGGCTGTGGATGGGGAGAAACGACCCATCACAGCTTCCAGCCGGAATGCAGCGCCACGACGCCGCCGGTCATGGCTGTGAACTTCGCGCGGCGGAAGCCGGCATCCTCGATCATCCCCGCGAAAGCCTGCGGCTTCGGGAACTTGCGGATCGACTCGACGAGATACTGGTAGGGCTCGGCCTCGCCGGTGACCATGCGGCCCATCGGCGGGATGACCTTGAAGGAGTAGGTCTCGTAGATCTTGTCGAGCAGGGGCACGTCGACATGGCTGAATTCGAGGCAGAGGAAGCGCCCGCCGCGCTTCAGCACGCGATAGGCCTCGGCCAGCGCCTTGTCGATCTGCGGCACGTTCCGGATGCCGAAGGCGATGGTGTAGCAGTCGAAATGATTGTCGGGCAGGCCGAGTTGCTCGGCATTGCCCTGGACGAAGCGGATGCGATCATCGTCCGGGAAACGCTTGTCGGCACGCTCGCGCCCGACGCGCAGCATGTCGGCATTGATGTCGAGCACGGTGACGTCGGTCTGGGGTCCGCCGGCCTCCAGCACCGAGAAGGCGACGTCGCCCGTGCCGCCGGCGACATCGAGATGGTGGAAGGGCCGATCCTTCGCCGGGTTGATCGCGGTGAGCAGCGCGCTCTTCCAGGCCCGGTGCAGGCCGCCCGACATCAGGTCGTTCATCAGGTCGTAGCGGTTGGCGACCTTGTGGAAGACGTCGTCGACCTTGGCCTGCTTCTCGGCGAGCTTCACCGTCTCGAAGCCGAAATGGGTGGTGTCGGAAGCTGCTGTCACGGTCGGGCCGGCCTTGTGCAAATCTGTCTTGTATTCGCCTGAGCCGATCAATAGCCAAAGGCGGCGGGCTTGTCGCGGGCCCTCTCGACGCAGGCTTTATTTGAGGTCGCTGACATGCCGGAGCTACCCGAGGTCGAAACCGTCCGGCGCGGGCTGGAACCGGCCATGCTGGGCGAGCGCTTCCAGCGCGTCGAGCTGCGCCGGCCAAACTTGCGCTTTCCCCTGCCGGAGCGCTTCACCGAGCGCCTGACCGGGCGACGGATCGAGGCCCTGTCGCGGCGGGCGAAATACCTGATCGCCGATCTCGACGACGGCGCGGCGCTCGTGATGCATCTGGGCATGAGCGGGCGCTTCATCGTCGAGGCGCCCGGCACGAAGCCGACCGAGCCCGGCTCCTATTATCAAGAGATCGGTCGGCACCTGATCCACGACCATGTCGTGTTCGAGATGGGGACCGGCGCGCGCGTCACCTATAACGACGTGCGCCGCTTCGGCTTCATGGACCTCGTGCCACGCGCCGAACTGGCGACGTCCAGGCATTTCGCGGGCATGGGCATCGAGCCGCTGGGCAACGAACTCTCCGGCGAGACGTTGGCAAAACTCTTCGCGGGCAAGTTCGCGCCCCTGAAGGCCGCATTGCTCGACCAGCGGCTCGTGGCGGGCTTGGGCAATATCTATGTCTGCGAGGCCCTGTTCCGGGCCGGTCTCCATCCGGAGGCGGAAGCCGGGACGATCGCGACGCCGACGGGCCGGCCGCGCGAAAAGGCGTATGAGCTTGCCCGGATCATTCGCGAGGTGCTGGAGGAGGCGGTCGCAGCCGGTGGCTCGACGCTCCGCGACTTCGCCCATGCCGACGGCTCGCTCGGCTATTTCCAGCACCGCTTCAAAGTCTATGACCGCGAGGGGCAGCCTTGCGTCACGCCGGGCTGCGGTCAGCTGGTGAAGCGGCTGGTGCAGTCGGGGCGCTCGACGTTTTATTGCGAGAGTTGTCAGAAGCGGGGCGTTCGCTAGCAGACGGCGGTCCGCTTGGGGCCGAATCCGGACCTTTACGGACTACCAGTAGGCAGTAGAATGCTGCGTTCTCCAACAGCGGCTACTTGCCTTTGGCTCCGAAAACCCTCCCTCGCAGGCCGCTGGCCGTCGTGTTCGACATGGACGGCCTGCTGTTCGACACCGAGCCTCTCTACATCCGCTCGCTCATGACCGCGGCGGCCGAGCATGGCTATGAGATGACCGAAGATCTTTACCGTCCGATGCTCGGGTGCCCCTGGCATGTCATCCACACCCTGCTGCTTGACCTCTACGGGCCAGGTTTTCCAGTCGAGGATGTGCGAGCGTGCTGGCTACGGCATTTCGGGCATCTCGTGGAGACGGACCTCACGGTGAAGCCGGGGGTAGTAGAACTGCTCGATCTCATTGACGCACTCGGGCTGCCGTATGCGATAGCCACGTCTTCCTTCCGACACAGCGTAGATCACCACCTTACTCTGCATGGCTTGGCTGAGCGCTTCGAGCATATCGTTGCTCACGGCGACTACGCCCGAAGCAAGCCCGCGCCCGACCCCTATCTGATTGCCGCAGGCAAGCTCGGGGTCGAACCAGCTGATTGCCTTGCCTTGGAAGACTCCCACAACGGCGTGCGCTCCGCAGCCGCCGCAGGGATGATGGCGGTGATGGTACCGGACCTTCTGGAGCCTACGGACGAGATCAGGGCCTTGTGCGCTGCCATCGTTCCAAACCTCCTCGCCGTCCGCGACATTCTAGCGTCGAAACCCTCCGCGATCTGAAAGCCCCCAATGGGTCGAGAGCAGGCACTGCCCGAAACTAATCCCCGTCTCTCAAACCGCCCCTATCCTCGACCCACCTCATCCCGAGGGGCGGCCATCCGGAGGCATGCTGCATGGCGGGATGAGGGCGGCGCCCTGCGGCCGGGTTTGCACCCCGGACTCGGGAGGCTGCGGGAACCGCCCTGGGGATAATACGGTCCCTGCGCGAGGAGCCTCGCTAGGAGAGGCGGCGCGGCGGTGGCGAGGCGGCAGGCGCGCGACGACCCGTTGAGGGAAGCTGGCACGCCCCGTCCGTCCGCGATCGACGCTCCGCCCAACGGAAGCGCGGCCCGCAGTTTTCAAGAACGCCGACAAGCGGAGCGCCACGGGGCGTGCGGATGGTGGCTCAATCCATCCGCGCCGCATCCTGGCTCAACGGAAGCGGCTCTCTATACACCGCGCCTCGCGGCGCTCCGCTGCCCCTCATTTGAAACGAACGCGGCGACGCGGGCGGCGAAGATGTATGCGCGAACCGCAACGCAAAACCCCTCTCCTGTAAGGAGAGGGGCAGGGGTGAGGTGTAGGCCCTTGGACCAGCGAGGCGCAAAGCTAACGGCGGCAGCGGCCGAGGCACGGCTAAAGCGCTTTCCGTCCTGCCCTCACCCCTGCCCCTCTCCCACACGGGAGAGGGGTTCCCCGCGGTTCCCGCGCGCCCTTCGTCACGAGGCGGTGGGGATAGGCCGACCCTGGCGGTAGGCGGCAACGGGGAGGCGGCGCGAATGCGCGGATGCGTGCGACGCGCATGGACCGCTCCTCCACCGCCCGCTAAAGCTGCCATCACAGGAGCATCCGGGAGGCCGCCATGGCTTATGAGACCATTCTCGTCGAGACGAAGGGCAAGGTCGGGCTGATCACGCTCAACCGCCCGCAGGCGCTGAACGCGCTGAACGGCCAGCTCATCGGCGAGATCAACCAGGCACTCGACGGCTTCGAGACCGGTGACGGCATCGGCTGCGTCGTGCTCACAGGCTCGGAGAAGGCCTTCGCCGCCGGCGCCGACATCAAGGAGATGCAGAGCCGCACCTTCCCCGGCACCTATCTCGACGACAAGTTCGCGGACTGGGACCGGATCGGCCGGCGCCGCAAGCCGATCGTCGCGGCGGTCGCGGGCTTCGCGCTCGGCGGTGGCTGCGAGCTCGCCATGATGTGCGATTTCATCATCGCTGCCGACAACGCCAAATTCGGCCAGCCCGAGATCAATCTCGGCGTCATCCCCGGTGCCGGCGGCACCCAGCGCCTGACCAAGGCGGTCGGCAAGGCCAAGGCGATGGACCTGATCCTCACCGGCCGGATGATGAATGCCGAAGAGGCCGAGCGCTCCGGCCTCGTCGCCCGCGTCGTGCCGCTCGAGGGCCTGCTCACCGAGACGCTGAAGGCGGCCGAGCAGATCGCCGCGAAGTCGCTGCCTTCCGTGCTGATGGCGAAGGAATCGGTCGAGCGCGCCTTCGAGGTGACGCTGCAGGAAGGCCTGCGCTTCGAGCGCCGCGTCTTCTCCTCGCTCTTCGCGACGCTCGACCAGAAGGAGGGCATGTCCGCCTTCGCCGAGAAGCGGAAGCCCGATTTCAAGAACGCCTGAGCCGCCGGCCATCGCCTGCCGCATGGCGGCGTCGAGTGGCGCCGCCTTGATGAAACGACCCTCCTGCTGGCAGATAGCCCTCGTCTTTCGCCAGCAGGATCTCCCGCGATGAACGCCCAAGCCGGACAGTCCCTCCCGACCTATGCCGATGTCGAGGCTGCGGCCGGCAGGCTCAAGGGCATCGCCCATCACACGCCGGCGATGAGCTCGGCCACCGCCAACCGGCGGACGCAAGCCAGCCTCGTCTTCAAGCCCGAGAACCTGCAGCGCATGGGCGCCTTCAAGTTCCGCGGCGGCTACAACGCGATCGCCTCGCTCAGCCCCGAGCAGAAGAAGGCCGGCGTCGTCACCTATTCCTCCGGCAACCATGCCCAGGCCATCGCCTATGCCGGCCAGCTTCTGGGCGTGCCGACCACGATCATCATGCCGAACGATGCGCCGGCCGCGAAGGTCGCCGCGACCGAAGGCTATGGCGGGCAGGTCGTGCGCTATGACCGCTACACCGAGAACCGGCTCGATATCGGCAACCGCCTCTCGGCCGAGCGCGGGCTGACGATCATCCCGCCTTACGACCATCCGCATGTCATCGCCGGTCAGGGCACCGCGACCAAGGAGCTGATCGAGGATGCCGGCCCGCTCGACATCCTGCTCGTCCCGCTCGGCGGCGGCGGGTTGCTCGCCGGCGCGGCGCTCACCGCCAAGGCGCTGAATCCGGGCTGCCGCGTCTTCGGCGTCGAGCCGGAGGCCGGCAACGATGGCCAGCAATCCCTGCGCAAGGGCGAGATCGTCGCGATCGGCGTGCCCAAGACCATCGCCGACGGGGCGCAGACCGCCTTCCTCGGCGACCTCACCTTCCCGATCATCCAGCGCGAGGTCGAGGATATCGTCACCGTCAGCGACGCCGCGCTCGTCGACGCCATGCGCTTCTTCGCCGAGCGGATGAAGCTCGTGGTCGAGCCGACCGGCTGTCTCGCCGCCGCCGCCGCCTTCACCGGCGCCGTGCCGGTCGCCGGCAAGCGCGTCGGCATCATCCTCTCCGGCGGCAATGTCGATCTGGCGAGCTTCGCCGCCTTCATCGCGCCCTCCGCGTGAGTTCGGCGGGCTTGCGGCGATTCCGGCGTTGACGTAGCGCCGGCAAGCGACTATAGCCCCACCACTCGCGGCGGCCCGCGCAAGCTCGGCCGCCGCGCACGTTTTTCCAGCAAGGATGCGGCCAGCCCCGCCGGCAATGACGCCAGGCGACCGGACGCGATGAAGAGACGAGGACGTTTCGATGGCCAATACGACGTCGGCCAAGAAGGCTACGCGCAAGATCGCTCGCCGCACCGAGGTCAACAAGGCGCGCCGCTCGCGGATGCGCACCTTCCTGCGCAAGGTCGAAGAGGCGATCGCCTCCGGTGACAAGGCGGTTGCCGCCGAGGCCCTGAAGGCCGCCCAGCCGGAAATCATGCGCGCCGCGCAGAAGGGCGTGGTTCACAAGAACACCGCCTCGCGCAAGGTCTCGCGCCTGGCTCATCGCATCGGCGCCCTGGCTTCCTGAGCCTGAAACTACATCGTTTCGACGATCAAAAAGCCCGGCCGCAAGGCCGGGCTTTTTCGTTGGCTTCATGGCCTCTGTGGCGCACTCGCCACAGGCTCCGACAGAACAAAACAAAGCTGCTTTCAAGCTATTTTCGTAAGCTTTCCACGGCCTTGCGGACTTGACTCTCGGACGCCGCTCAGGGCGCAAAATCGCCCTCCGGGCAGGACTCTGCCGCTCATAAAAAGACGTGACTTTTCATCATCTTAGTGGGCAAAGGATTTTGGAAGACGGAATCGCGGCGACTCTGCGGCAGGCTTTTCGAGGTGCGGCAAAAAAAGATTCGGGCCTCCCCGAAAGGGCCGACATGAAGAAAATCTTAAGTTCCCCAACCAATTGCGGCAGGCATCCCCAGCCAGCGCGACGCCCAACAGACGGCGAGTCTCGGAAGCCGGCTGAAAGGGGTGTTGCAGCCCGTCGAGAGCGCCTTGTAAGGTCCCCCTCATCGCCGGGCGGACAGCAATGACCGCCGCGGGATTTCCAGAGATGATCAGCGTTTTGGCTCGCGACCATGGAGGTTGGAGGATGTGACCCTTTGTCTTTCTTGATCAAGATGAAGGGTGGCGTCGTCCCTCGGCGAGCCTTCCAAGCGTAATCAAAAGAACCGGAACCGGAGCCTGAAGCGGCGCGTCGCGCCCGTCGGGACCGGGACCATTTTGACCAGAACAGCAGCACCAGGACGACGGTCAGGAAGCGGCCGCCGAACCCAAGCTGCGCACATTTTCAAAGAACGGGGCCATTGATGTTCGAGCGGCAGAATTTCGGGGACATTGTCGAGACGACGCCGGTGGTGGTGACGATCGCTGCGGAAGAGACCGCCGTCATCCGGGTAGAGGAGGTTTCGATTCAGGACGCTTGGGAGCGCGTGCGCCGGCGCCTGCGGGCGGAGCTCGGCGAGGATGTCTTCTCGAGCTGGTTCGGCCGGCTGGAGATCGCCGGGATCGTCGAGGGCGTGGCCTATCTCACCGTTCCCACCCGCTTCCTGAAGAGCTGGCTCGAGGCGCATTATACCGAGCGCCTGCGGGTGAACTGCATGGCCGAGCTGCCGGCGCCGAACGGCGTGATGCTGTCGGTGCGCACCGTGTCGCGCGACCCCGCCCAGCCGCAGATCGAGGCGCTGCGCAACCGCCCCGCGACCGTGGCGAGCCCGGCCCCGGCCGAGAGCGGCCGCCCTGCCACTGTCAGCCTGCCCCAGGCTGGCGAAAGCGATCTCGTCGATGCCTGCGGTACCGCGCTCGACCGGCGCATGAACTTCCAGAGCTTCGTCGTCGGCAAGTCGAACCAGCTCGCCTTCGCGGCGGCCGAACGCATCGCGGCGGCGCCTGCGGGCCAGAGCCCCTATAACCCGCTCTATCTCCATGCCGGCGTCGGCCTCGGCAAGACGCATCTCCTGCAGGCGATCGCCCAGGAAGCACGCCGCCAGGGCAAGCGCGTCGCCTATTTCACCGCCGACCGCTTCATGTACGGCTTCGTCGCCGCGCTGAAGTCGCAGACCGCGCTCGCCTTCAAGGAGAAGCTGCGCGGCATCGACCTGCTCGTCGTCGACGACGTGCAGTTCATCCAGGGCAAGTCGATCCAGCAGGAATTCGGCCACACGATCAACGCGCTGCTCGATGCCGGCAAGCAGATCGTCGTCGCCGGCGACCGCCTCGCCGGTGAGCTCGAGGCGCTCGACGAGCGCATCCGCTCGCGCCTCGGTGGCGGCCTGGTGGTCGAAGTGGGAGAACTCGACGAGACGTTGCGCGCCACGATCCTCTCCAGCCGGCTTGAGGCGCTGCAGACCGCCCATCCGAATTTCCAGGTCAGCCCCGATGTCGTCGCCTATGTCTCGCGCGTCGTCGCGACCAATGGCCGCGACCTCGACGGCGCCGCCAACCGCCTGCTCGCCCATGCGACGCTGTCGGGCCAGCTCGTGACGCTGGAGACGGCGGAAGCGGCGATCCGCGACCTCGTCCGGACGCGCGAGCCGCGCCGGGTCAAGATCGAGGACATCCAGAAGCTGGTCGCGACGCGCTACAATGTCAGCCGCGCCGACATCCTCTCGGAGCGCCGCACCGCGGCCGTGGTGAAGCCGCGCCAGATCGCGATGTATCTGTCGAAGGCGCTGACGCCGCGTTCGCTGCCCGAGATCGGCCGCCGCTTCGGCGGGCGCGATCACACCACGGTGCTGCACGCCGTGCGCAAGATCGAGAAGGCGATCAGCGAGGACCGCTCGCTGCATGACGAGGTCGATCTGCTGAAGCGCATGCTGCAGGAGTGATCGGCCTGGGGTGCGCTGACTGCTGATCTGAAAGGCGGGCCATCCCGGCCGGAGCGCAGCGAAGAGCCGGGATGACCCGCGGTTTGTGCGGCCGGTAAACCGAAAGCCCGTCAAATGGTTGTGGTTGCCGGAGCGGGCAGGTCTTGCGCCCCCGCCCGGCGTCCGGCAATGTCGCTGGCCATTCATTTCGGCTCGCGCGTTCGCGCGCGGGCGGCCAGCGCCAGAAGACTAGACAATCATGAAGGTCACGGTCGAACGTTCCACGCTGCTCAAGTCGCTCGGCCACGTCCATCGCGTGGTGGAGCGCCGCAACACGATCCCGATCCTGTCGAACCTGCTGCTCTCGGCCTCCGAGAACGGCCTGCGGCTGAAGGCGACCGATCTCGATATCGAGGTGGTGGAGACGATCCCCGCGGATGCGGCCGAGCCCGGCGCCACGACCGTTCCGGCCCATACCCTCTACGACATCGTCCGCAAGCTGCCGGATGGTGCGCAGGTCTCGCTGGAGACCACTGGGGATAGCGGCCTCGTGCTGCGCTCGGGCCGCTCGCGCTTCCAGCTCCAGACCCTGCCCGAGAGCGACTTCCCGGATATCACCGCCGGCGAGATGGCCCATCGCTTCGTGCTGCCGGCCGGCGAATTGAAGCGCCTGATCGACAAGACCCAGTTCGCGATCTCCACCGAGGAGACGCGCTACTATCTCAACGGCATCTATCTCCACACGATCGATGTCGATGGCCGCCCGGTGCTGCGCGCCGTCGCGACCGATGGTCATCGCCTCGCCCGCGTCGACACCGCCGCGCCGCAGGGCTCGGTCGGCATGCCCGGCGTGATCGTGCCGCGCAAGGCCGTCTCCGAAATCCAGAAGCTGCTGGAAGACGGCGAGAGCGAGGTCGCGGTCGAGTTGTCCGGCTCGAAGATCCGCGTCGCCACGGCCAGCGTCGTGCTGACATCGAAGCTGATCGACGGCACCTTCCCCGACTATCAGCGCGTCATCCCGAGCGGTAACGACAAGCGCCTGACCGTCGACAAGGGCGACTTCGCGGCTAGCGTCGACCGCGTCTCGACGATCTCGTCCGAGCGCGGCCGCGCCGTGAAGCTCTCCATGGCCGAAGGGCGCATGACGCTCTCCGTGACCAACCCGGATTCCGGCTCGGCGACCGAGGAGATCGAGGTCGATTACGAAGCGAGCCCGCTCGATATCGGCTTCAACGCCCGCTACCTCATGGATATCGCCGCCCAGCTCGACGGCGACACGGCGCTGCTCAAGCTCGCCGATCCCGGTTCGCCGACCGTGATCCAGGATCGCGAAGGCGCCTCCGCGCTCTATGTGCTGATGCCGATGCGCGTCTGATCCAGCGATCATGGCCGCCGTCGCGCGCCTGATCCTGCAGGATTTCCGTTCCTACGAGGCCCTCGATCTCCCGATCGAGGGCCAAATCGTTGCGCTCGCGGGCGAGAACGGAGCCGGCAAGACCAATATCCTCGAAGCGCTCTCGCTGTTCACGCCGGGACGCGGCCTGCGCCGTGCCGAGATCACGGCGATGGCGCGGCAGGGGGGTGACGGCTCGTTCGCTGCCTCGATAACTCTGGATGACGAGGCGGGCCGGCTCGGCATCGGGCTGGGCGCACTCGATGCGGAAGGGCGCCGGCCAAGGCTCGCCCGGATCGACGGCGCCAATGTCGGCTCGGCACTCGCCTTCAGCGATTATCTGCGCGTGGTCTGGCTGACGCCCGATCTCGACGGGCTGTTCCGGGGCGCGGCCGGCGACCGGCGACGCTTCCTCGACCGGCTGGTGCTGGCGATCGACCCGAGCCATGCCACGCGCTCGAACGCGTTGGAACGGGCGCTGCGCTCGCGCAACCGCATCCTCGAGGAGAGCCCCCATCAGGGGCAATGGCTCGACGCGGTCGAACGCGAGGTCGCGGAACTCGGCGTCGCGGTCGCCGCCGCGCGGGCCGAGACCGTGGCACGGCTCTCCGCCATCATCGCCGAGACGCGCGACGAGGCCTCGCCCTTCCCCTTCGCTGACATCGCGCTCTCCGGCGAGATCGACGCGCTCGTCGCAAGCCTGCCGGCCGTCGATGCCGAGGACGCCTATCGCGACCTGCTGCGCCAGAGCCGCCATCGCGACCGCGCGGCCGGGCGCACGCTCACAGGGCCGCAAGCTTCCGATCTCGAAGTCCGGCACGGACCGAAGGACATACCAGCGGGCCAGGGCTCGACCGGCGAGCAGAAGGCGCTGCTGATCGGGCTCGTGCTCGCCCATGCCAGGTTGGTCGCGGCGATGAGCGGAATTGCGCCGCTCGTCCTGCTCGACGAGATCGCCGCCCATCTCGATCCGCGCCGGCGCGGGGCGCTCTACGAGGGGCTGACCGGGCTCGGCTGCCAGGTCTGGATGACCGGCGCGGATGCTGCCCTGTTCGGCGACCTGCCGGCCGGGGCACAGCGTTTCGCGGTGACGCCGGGGCGGATCGATCCGCTCGATTGATCGGTCAGGCCACGGCTTGCGATGGGACGAAACCAGCTCGTTGCTGCTAAACTGAGTCGATTTTGCGCGGGAACCACGTCGTCATCCCGGACGGAGCGAAGCGGAGATCCGGGATCCATGCCTGACCCTTCGTTGGGAGCGCTCCGGCATGGATCCCGGGTCAAGCCCGGGATGACGATGTGGTTCCGCGTAGAATCAGCACGCTCCAGACATTGGGAATCCCGCATGGACATCTCCAGCCTTGCCCTGTTCGCCGGCGTGTATTTCCTCGCCGTCGCCTCGCCCGGCCCGGCCATCGCGGCCCTGGTCGCGCGTTCTCTATCCTCGGGCTTCCGGCGCTCGCTGCCCTTCCTCGCCGGCATCGTCGCGGGCGATCTCGTCTGGTTCACGCTTACGGCGCTGGGCCTCAGCGTGCTCATGCAGAGCTTCCACGGCGTCTTCGTCGCGATCAAATATGCCGGCTGCGCCTATCTGCTCTACCTCGCCTACAAGGCCTGGACGGCGCCGGCCGAGGCGCCGAAGCCTTCCGCCGCCGCGCGCGGCGAAGGCGTGCGCCTGTTCCTCGGCGGCATCGCGCTGACGCTCGGCAATCCCAAGGTCATGGTCTTCTTCCTGTCGATCCTGCCGCTGGTGATCGATCTCAACGCGATGACGACACTCGCCTTCGTCGAGGTCGCTGCCTTGATCGCGCCGATCATCACGGGGACGCTGATGGCCTATGCCTATGCGGCCGACCGGGCCCGGCGCCTCGTCGCGAGCCCGCGCGCGATGCGCTGGATCAACCGCACGACCGGCGGCGTGATGGCCGGCGCGGCCGCCGCGATCGCGACGCGGAGCTGACCGAACTTGGCTCTGGCGGCGGGGCTCCTCGATTTAGGCTTCGCGCTGTTCCATGCCGCGTTCCGGCGGCTGTTCGGCTGGCCGGAGCGGCTCGCGCCCTCCGGCAGCCTGAACACGGCGATCACGCAGACGCTCAACGCGATGCTGATCTTCGTCTTCCTCGCCTATGGTACGACCCTGATCTGGCTGGCCGGACAGGGCAACGTACACCCCGTGCTGCCGCTCGTGGGGGCCGCCTTCTGGGGCCTGCGGCTCGCGCTGCAATTCATCTGGTTCGACCTCAAGCCTTGGCCCTCGAAGCTGATCGCGGTGGTTTTCGCGGTCACCGCAGTGGTCCATCTGCTGGCCATCAAAATCTGAAGTCCACCAAACCTTCACGCGGTCATCCCGGACGGAGCGAAGCGGAGATCCGGGATCCATTCCTGAGCGTCTCCGATGAAGGTTCCGGAATGGATCCCGGGTCAAGCCCAGGATGACGGCAGAGGTTCCGAGGGATATCGACACAGGCTTTCGGCTCGAAAAGCTGGCCAAGCGCGCGCGCCTGCGGCACATCCCTTCCTCATGTCGCCATCCCGCGAATCAGACGCCCGCGCGATCCTCAAATCCGTCTGGGGCTATGACGATTTCCGCCCCGGCCAGTGGGAGGTGATCGCAGCCGCCCTTGCCGGCGAGGACGTCTTCGCGGTGATGCCGACCGGCTCCGGCAAGTCGATGTGCTACCAGCTTCCGGCGCTGGTCTCAGGGGGGCTGACGCTGGTCGTCTCGCCGCTGATCGCCCTGATGCGCGACCAGGTCGGGCAGCTTGTGCGGGCCGGCGTCTCGGCCGCCTCGCTCAACTCGATGAACACGGAGGACGAGGCGGCGCAGGCCTGGGACAGGCTGAATTCCGGCGATCTCAGGCTGCTCTTCGTCTCGCCCGAGCGCCTGGCCGGCGAGGGATTGGTGGGCCGGCTCAAGCGCCTCGGCGTGAACCGGCTCGCCATCGACGAGGCGCATTGCGTCTCGCAATGGGGCCATGACTTCCGCCCGGAATATCGCCTGCTCGCCAAGACGCGCGAGGATTTGGGCGGCGTGCCGGTGACAGCGTTGACCGCCACGGCCGACCGGCAGACCCAGGCCGATATCGCCCAGCAACTGTTCCCGCAGCCGCCGCGGATGGTGGTGCATTCCTTCGACCGGCCGAACCTGAAGCTTGCCTTCGCGCCGAAGGAGCAGCCGCGCCGGCAGATCGACGATTTCCTGCGCCGGCACCGCAACGGCTCCGGCATCGTCTACTGCTCCTCGCGCAGCAAGACCGAGCGTCTGGCCACCGCGCTCAGCGAAAAGGGCTGGAACGCCCTGCCCTACCATGCCGGCCTCGAGCAGACGCAGCGCAACCGCAACCAGGACATCTTCCTGCAGGAGGACGGCGTCGTCGTCTGCGCCACCATCGCCTTCGGCATGGGCATCAACAAGCCCGACGTGCGCTTCGTCGTCCATGCCGATATGCCGGGCTCGATCGAGGGCTACTACCAGGAGATCGGCCGCGCCGGCCGCGACGGCCTGCCGGCGGATACGCTGACCCTCTACGGCGTCGACGACATGTCGCTCCGGCGCCGCCAGATCGACGAGAAACAGATCGACGACGAGCGCCGGCGCATCGAGCACAAGCGCCTCAACGCGATGATCGATCTCTGCGAGAACGCGCTCTGCCGGCGCAGCGCGCTTCTCGCCTATTTCGGCGAGGAGACGCTGCCCTGCCGGCATGGCAACGCGCCGTTCCGCTGCGATCTCTGCGGCGCCGAGGCGCCTGCGCTGCAAGACGCGACGCTCGATGCGCGAAAGCTGCTCTCGGCGGTGATCCGCTCGGGCGAGCGCTTCGGCGCCGGTCATCTCGCCGATATCCTCACCGGCACCACGACCGAGGTCATCCGCCGCCAGAACCATGACGGGCTGAAGACCTTCGGCGTCGGCGCCGACAAGCCCAAGGCGGCCTGGATGGGGCTGACGCGCAAGCTCTTCGCGGCCGGCGCGCTCGCCGAGGCCAGCGTCGAGCATGGCGGCTTCTGCCTGACGCCGAAGGGCGAGGACATCCTGTTCGGTCGCGAGAGCATCGCGCTCCGGGCCGATCCCTTCGCCGAGCGACGCACCCGCCGGACCGAACGCGATGCGGCGCGCGCCGACGGGCTAGACGAAGGCACGGCCGGGCTGTTCGAGCACCTGCGCAAGCTCAGGCTTCAGATCGCCCGCGAGGAGGGCGTCGCGGCCTATATCATCTTCACCGACCGGACGCTGATCGCCATGGCGCGCGAGCGGCCGCTGGGCTTGGACGAGATGCGGATGATCGAAGGCGTCGGCGAACGCAAGCTCGCGCAGTACGGCGAGGCCTTCGTCGAGGCGATCACGGAGTTCCGGGGGTAGGAGCGCATTCTTTTCCGCCTCGACGTCATCCCGGCCGGAGCGCAGCGAAGAGCCGGGATCCATGCCTGAACCTCTACCGGCAGCGCTCCGGAATGGATCCCGGGTCTCCCTTCGGTCGCCCGGGATGACCGCGTGTTTCCATTGTACAACTTCGGAGGCGAAACCGCCGCTCCACGCGCACGCACGCGTAGGCGCGTGAAAAAGCCATCGTCTCACCCTATATTGTCGTTTCGAATCAGGATCATCGCGGGCGCCGGCTCGCCCGTTCAGGAACCACTTCATGACCGATGCCGCGCCCAGCGCCCAGCCCGACGACTACGGCGCCGATTCCATCAAGGTTCTCAAGGGCCTGGACGCGGTGCGCAAGCGGCCCGGCATGTATATCGGCGATACCGATGACGGCTCGGGCCTGCATCACATGGTCTACGAGGTCGTCGACAACGCCATCGACGAGGCGCTGGCGGGACACGCCGACCTCGTCACGGTGACGCTGAATGCCGACGGATCGGTCACGGTGAGCGATAACGGGCGCGGTATCCCCACCGATATCCACAGCGAGGAAGGCATCTCGGCGGCCGAGGTCATCATGACCCAGCTCCATGCCGGCGGTAAGTTCGACCAGAACTCCTACAAGGTCTCGGGCGGCCTGCACGGCGTCGGCGTCTCCGTCGTCAACGCGCTCTCGGTCTCGCTGAAGCTGCGCATCTGGCGCGGCGGCAGCGAACACTACATGGAATTCCGTCATGGCGACGCCGTCGCGCCGCTCGCCGTCGTCGGCCCGCAGGGCGACAAGCGCGGCACCGAGGTGACCTTCCTGCCCTCGCAGGAGACCTTCACCATGGTGGAGTTCGACTACAAGACGCTGGAGCATCGGCTGCGCGAACTCGCCTTCCTGAACTCGGGCGTGCGCATCGTGCTGACCGATGCGCGCCATGCCGAGGTCGTCCGCGAAGAGCTGATGTACGACGGCGGCGTCGAGGCCTTCGTGCGCTATCTCGACCGTGCCAAGACATCGGTGATCGAGAAGCCGATCATGCTGACCTCGGAGAAGGACGGCATCACCGTCGATGTCGCGCTGTGGTGGAACGACAGCTACCACGAGAACGTGCTCTGCTTCACCAACAACATCCCGCAGCGCGACGGCGGCACCCATCTCGCCGGCTTCCGCGCCGCGCTGACGCGCCAGATCACCGGCTATGCCGAAAGCTCCGGCATCTCCAAGAAGGAGAAGGTCTCGCTCACCGGCGACGACTGCCGCGAAGGCCTGACCGCGATCGTCTCGGTCAAGGTGCCCGATCCGAAATTCTCCTCGCAGACCAAGGACAAGCTGGTCTCGTCCGAAGTTCGCCCGGTCGTCGAGAACGTCGTCAACCAGGCGCTCTCCGAATGGCTGGAGGAGCATCCGGGCGAGGCCAAGACCATCGTCGGCAAGGTGGCGGAAGCAGCCGCCGCGCGCGAGGCCGCCCGCAAGGCGCGCGACCTCACCCGCCGCAAGGGTGCGCTCGATATCGCGTCGCTTCCCGGCAAGCTCGCGGATTGCCAGGAGCGCGACCCCGCCAAGTCCGAACTCTTCATCGTCGAGGGTGACTCGGCCGGTGGCTCCGCCAAGCAGGGCCGCGCCCGCGAGTACCAGGCCGTGCTGCCGCTGCGCGGCAAGATCCTCAACGTCGAGCGGGCGCGCTTCGACAAGATGCTGTCGTCGGACCAGGTGGGAACGCTGATCACGGCGCTCGGCGCCGGCATCGGCCGCGCCGAGGCCGACCAGGGCGGCTTCAACCTGGCGAAGCTGCGCTATCACAAGATCATCATCATGACCGACGCCGACGTCGACGGCGCCCATATCCGGACCTTGCTGCTGACCTTCTTCTACCGGCAGATGCCGGAGCTGATCGATGCCGGCCATCTCTTCATCGCGCAGCCGCCGCTCTACAAGGCGGCGCGCGGCAAGAGCCATGTCTATCTCAAGGACGAGCGGGCGCTGGAAGAGTACCTGATCGACTCGACGCTGGACGGCGCGACCTTCCGCACCAGCGAGGGTGTCGAGCGCGCCGGCGCGGATCTGCGCGCCTTGATCGAAGAAGCCCGCAACGTCCGCAACGCGCTGTCGCAATTGCATTCGCGCTATGACCGCCGCGTCGTCGAGCAGATGGCGATCGCCGGCGTGCTGCACCCGATCAACGAGGACGACGAGGCCAAGGCGAACGAGGCCGCGGCCACGATTGCCCGCCGGCTCGACGCGATCTCGGACGATCTGGAGCGCGGCTGGGAGGGCAAGGTCAGCGAGGGCGGCTTCGTCTTCTCGCGGATGATCCGCGGCGTGAAGCAGGCGGCGACGGTCGATGCCGGCCTGCTCGTCAGCGCCGAGGCCCGCAAGCTCCACGCGGCCGCCGCCTCCTTGCAGGAAGCCTATGCCAAGCCCGGCGTGCTCGCGCGCAAGGGCGACGACTTCACCGTCAACGGCCCGAGCGACCTGTTCGAGGCGGTCTCGACCATCGGCAAGAAGGGCGTCTCGCTGCAGCGCTATAAAGGCCTCGGCGAGATGAACCCCGACCAGCTCTGGGAGACGACGCTCGATCGCGACGTGCGCTCGCTGCTGCGCGTCAAGAACGACCAGAACGACGAGGCCGACGATCTCTTCGTCAAGCTGATGGGCGATGTCGTCGAGCCGCGGCGCGAGTTCATCCAGACCAACGCGCTGAACGCGACGGTCGACATCTGATCGTCGCGACGTGTAGGGGCACCCTAAAGTCTGACTCCTACGCCGGGTAGTCAGACTCGATTGTCATGGAAACTCGACTCACCCGCGCGGCAGGTGGACTGTGCGCAGGGCGGAGGGCTCGCTAACGTCGCCCTCGGGCTCACCTTGCAAAACTGGAATCTCACTCCACGATTGCAGGGATGAATGTGCGACCATGCAGGAGTGCATAGCGTCGCGGGCTTGCATCGAGGCTTAGGGAGCGCTCGTCGCAATTCTCCCACATGGTTCTGCCAGCGCTACCGGTGGCTACCACGGCCAAACGGCCCCGGTAGTGCTCCTTGAAGGACCATTATGGCTGAACGAGCGCTCGTAGCTTTTCTCGCCGGCTCGCTCTAAAGCACTACCGGGAACACCTCGGTAGTGCCTTCTCGAAGCACTGGATTGTTGGATCTAGAATTGACTGACCGGTCGCCGCAATCGACGGAAGAGACGAAACCAAGCTTGAAAGGATCGATTTCGGTCGCGCTCACGCAGGAGGGTGAACGCAGTCAGACTGAACTGGCCGACGCTAGCAAACTGAGAGTGCGCGAACTACGAGCGCTGATGCGCAAGCAGAAGCGCGTCAAGAAGGCACCGTGAACGGCTCGGTATAGTCAGCCTTGCTGCGACCAGGAAGTTTCAGGGGAGGTCCCAACTACCGCGCTCATGATCGGGCAGCGGGTCCTGGAAGCGCTCGTCGATGGCGATCTTGCCCTTGAGCGCTCCAAAGCGTCGTTTGCCCCGTGGCGCAATGGGCGCCAGACGCACCACCGGCACGCTGCGGCGAGTGATTGTGTTTCGGCGTGCAAGTTTGACCCCATGAGGCGGGGGATCGGCGTCCAA